>CAYOHQ010000097.1:0-10276 GCA_964403805.1 uncultured Thioalkalispiraceae bacterium
ACCCCGTGTATCTTCAGGATATTCCTCGATGATTTGGCCATTAAATATTGCTTCTCTAATCTCTATTGTTAAGATCATTTTATCAGGTCGGTACATTTGTTTTATATCATGCGGTAAGAATAGAATATTTTTCTTTGCCGAGGATATAATTTTTTCCTTCATGGTTTAAAATTTCCTAACAACTATTAATCTTCAGAATATTTATAGTTTCCCGTAAAATTATAGTACTATATTAGGTAACTAATTGATATTTTAAAGTATTTTAACAGTTAATTCTGCTCTTCTTTCGAATTAATTTTATTCACTTTTTAATTAATTAAAGATAAAGCAGAAGGTAATTGAACGGCTTTGCTTAAATAGCTGCCCAGCAGGTAGTCGCAGCCAAGTGCGCGCAGGGATTTGAACATGTCGTACGAATTTACTTCATCAACAATCACTTTGAGATTATTGTTATGGGCTAAATCAGCAATACACCGGACAATCACTTGTTTGTCTTCATCGTTTTCAATATTGTCGGTTAGTTTGTTGTTTAATTTAATACTGCGAATCGAATAAGACGATAATTTGGTCATTAATTCAAATGATGTACCAAAGTTATTAAGTACAATCGAAATTTCTTTTTCACTTAATTTATCTAAAGTGTCTCGCACATGAATGTTGTCTTTCATAACCGATTTTTCTGACAACGCGATTTTAACATTGGTTTTCGGTATGTCGTAATCATCCAGGCACTGAACCAGATAATCGACAACACCGATGTCTTGTAAATCCCAGGTTAGTAAGTTAATAATAATACAGACGTCTTCATTATATGCGCGTATATCAACCACATTTCTGATTGCAATATCAATCAACCATAGATTTAATTTTTTACTAAAACCTATTTGCAACATTTCTTGCAGGAATTGTTCGGCATGTAATACCCCATACTTGGGATGCTGCCATTTTATCAAGGTTTCAAATGCCTGCAGCTCGCTCTCAATATCGTATACCGCCTGATATTCCAGAAAAAACTGTTCACTCGCGAGTGCCTGACGCAACTCCGAGGCCAATGATATTTTATTGACATAGGGTTCATTCTCATCGGGGTTATAGACGGTATAGGCGGCATTACTGCTTTTCGATACATACATTGCCATATCGGCGTGACGCATCAGCGTTTCTGAATCTTTTCCGTGCTCGGGATAAATCGCAACACCAATGCTCGATGAAATATACAAATTATGTCCTTGAATCTTATATTCGTATTCCAATGCGGAATTAATTTTTTTGGATATTTCTTCTACGGTATTGTCTTGTAAATCCATTAATAATATTGAAAATTCATCGCCACCCAATCGCGCCAGGGTGTCGGATTTTCTCAGGACATTACTAATGCGCGTGCTGACATTACACAATAAATCATCACCGACACTGTGGCCGAGGGTATCATTAACGTCTTTGAATTTATTTAAATCTAGTACAAATAATGCCAGTTTTGTACCATTACGTTCCGAGGTTTTAATGGCTTCATTTAATCGGTCCAGTAGTAAATTTCGATTTGGAAAATTGGTTAATGAATCGTGTAAGGCAATGTACTCCAGTTCTTTTTGCCTACTGTGCACTTGATTTTGCATTTCATTAATCGCTGAAATAAACTCATTCATCTCAGCATTGTTTACCTGAGAGTTGAATAAAGATAATTCGGTGCTAGTACGATTTTGTAATTTGTTGGCAAGCACTGAAATTGGAATGAGCAATGAGTGATCGATAATTAAATAAACAATCGCAAAAATAACCACAAACACAATAATTAATAACCACAAATAAGTATAAACATTATCACTTACTTGATACTGTGAATCCAAATATGCTTCTGATGAACTATTTAGCGTATTTTCGATTTTATTTAAATAAGTATAAATTTCACCAACAATGGGATACACCTCATCTAAAATCACCGGTAAATCAGTTCGCCATTGTTTATTATCACCGAGTAATTTTACTTTATTAAAATCGTGTTCCCATAATAGAATTTCCTTTTTCATGACATCAATGCTATTACTGGCTAGAAATCCCATATCAGGATTATTTTGTAACTCTGTTAAGGTGACACGTAACACGTGTTTAATGTCTTTTAAATAAAGCTCAATATTGTGAACTTGCGACTTACGAGACTCAATAAACATTTGTCCCATTTGATTAATCATATACAAACGAAACTTATTTATTAGGCGCTGAAATTTATCGCGTACTGAATAAAATAATTCGTAAATTTCACGATTAAACGGCTCGGTTTCGCTAGTATCTTCAATCGCTAAACTCACCGCCTGCATAAAATTTTGGTGAACTTGCATCATGCTATTTTCAGCTATATTCACTGCAGGATACATATCAACACTTACAGCACGGATATCCATAAGCTTCGAGGAAGATACAGATAACTGTTGAATCAATGAGTGTAAGTGTTCACTTTCGTTAATAAGATTGTTATCCGCAATCCATTTACTCTGGCGAATATGATTAAGTTGTTGTTTCGCTCTGTCTAACTCTGCGAAAAACTGAACTCGGTGTTTATTGTCGGGGTCAATTAAATACAAATTTAATATTCGAATCGATTCATTAATGTATTTAACCAACTCATTACTGTCGTGGGCAACATCAACCCGTGAGCGACTACTTACTAATAGTTGTGAGCTACTACCCTGAAAAAACAAATTAACGAATACACCAGTGGTGAACAACACCACGGTTGTTACCAACACTATGCTAAAATAACGTTTGCGAATACTAACAGTATGAGGCATGTAAAATGAACTTTTTGATTATGGTATTTCCCTATATGTCTGTTAAGTATAGAAATAAATAACGATAAATCAAAAATTATGGTCGTAATTTAGGCAATAATGAGCTAAAAGATGTTTATAATGGAATAAATTATTCTTATATTTATTTAGGCTGAATGAAGCTCTTCACGAATGACACGTCGTAATGTTTCTTCATCAATCGGCTCATAAGCGTTATTAAGGTGTTCACGTAAGGCATTATTAATCATTGTTTGATATCCAGCGTTATTACCATCGGCGAGCTTACGAAAATTCTCAATAATATCAGTATCAAGATAAATCGTAATGCGAGTTTTACCTTTGTTTTGAATTACCGGTCCGCGTTTCGCTTTTGTAAAATCATATTCTTTTTTCATATAATCTAGTCTCTTTACGGCTTGCTAATCAGGCAGAAATCAGGCGAATAGATTCACCACGATACGTATAAACAACAACTAATACTCTATTAAGTGTATCCTGGCCAATTGCGACATAACGATTTTCACCAATAGCATCGCTATCTTCCATTGACAGTGCAAAAGGATCATAGAGCACTAACTCGGCATCCGAAAAATAAACACCATGCTTTTTATAATTTGACTCTGCCTTGAGTGAATCCCAAATTACTTCCATAATAATAAGTATATGCATATATCAAGGATAGCTGGATTTGTTAACTCACAGTAAAACATACCGAGTTTCAGATTATAGCCTGCTTCATAAGGTAAAACGTAATGAAACACACAGCAAAATTATTTATGAATGGCCGTAGCCAGGCCGTGCGATTACCGAAGCATTATCGATTTGATTGTGATGAAGTCTATATTCGCAAGGATCCTGACACGGGTGATGTCATTATTTCCAGGAAACCCGGATCCTGGGATGATTATTTTAAGATGATGCAAGAAATCGAACTACCGGACGATTTTATGGAAGACAGAGATAATGAAACTCCACAGCAATGCGATTTATTTTAATGAAAAAAAATAAATACTTTATGCTCGACACCAATACCGCCAGCTACATCATTAAAGGCAAACCAGCCGTTATACGAAAACGTTTACAGAAAGTTCCCATGTCCACTATATGTATCTCATCGATTACCGAAGCAGAACTACTTCGTGGTGTCGCCAGGAAACCACAAGCTAAACACTTAGCTATAGTTGTTAACGAATTTCTACTTCGAGTAGAAATATTAGCCTGGGATTCTGATGCTGCAAATGCTTATGCACAGTTACGTACAACATGCGAAAACGAAGGAAAATCTCCCGGTAATATGGATATGTTGATTGCCGCACACTCACTCGCTGTTGAAGCCATCTTAGTCACAAATGACAACGCTTTTTATAATGTTAAACATCATCTAATTCTGAAAGATTGGTCATTGCCTTTAGAAGATTAATCAAAATTACTAGTAAGTAATTTTATACAACAGAATTAGCAATATCAGTTTGAACTAGACTGCTATAATGCAAACCAAATTGAACTTTAAAGTCAGTAGCAATTACAGTCGGTACTAACCTACCTTGTTCTTTAGAAATTTCAATAATCCCATATCTTTCGAGTGTTTTTAGCGTTCTTGACAGATTCGATTTTTTTCGAGCACTAAGCTTTTCAAGCTCGCTAAGTGATCTGGGTTTATGCTCTATAATCACTTTTAATAAATTTTGATTATCACTACTAAGAACCTGTGACATTGAATTTAATGACTCAAACCATATTTTAGGTTCGTCTTTACGAGGCTTGTATTGCCCTTTCGCAATAGCTATTGTTCTTTTGGAATAATTTTCCCTGGAAATAATCCCTACTTTCATAACTTTAGTATTCATATCCATTAAAATCAGTCACTTAATCGTTCCAAATGTAGGTTATCATTCGATGATAACTATAGTATGGCAGAATATGCTGGATATTTCCAACATTAGAATATTGACGTACTAAGATTTAAAACCGATTATTGCCAAAGAAGAAAAAAATACAAGGAGAGAAAAATAGCGATAACTGCCTGCAGTTGCAGTTCTGAATTCTGATCCAGCTTACCCCCCCGAGCGCCAACCATAACCCATCACTACCACTACAAGCTGTTATCACTAGGTAAAACTACCAATACACAGATTGATAACATGGCAGTGCTATATTTATTTTTATCCCTAAATTTGCAGTAAAGCATGGGTGAAAACCCGTTTGATCGATCCTTGACGCTAAAGTACATAAACTAATTGCACTGCTCTGTAGTTATGCAGTCTGCCTTGTTAAGCTTTAACTTGCAACACCAAGATAAAAGTGGAAATGCTATAGGTGGTTATTTTTAATAATGTATTTTATAAAATCGATTGAGATTTAGACTAAATCAGTTAAATTAATCAAAGCGATGTAATCGATATTGATTTTTCTGAATCAAAATTAGTTAAGCGTTATAATAAACACTGTATATTATTGCGGATTTTCACCTAAAAGGAGTTTATTGAATGTATCCTAAATTGACCTCGGGTATTTTACTAGTATCGTTACTCTCTGCCTGTGGCGGCGGTGGTGGTTCAGCTGTTACCCCGATAGACACAGCAACAGGTTCGAATAACGGCTCACCAACGACACCCACGAATTTAACCACCATCAGTGAAAACTCACGTATTATTGTAAAATGGGATGCGGTTAATAATGCGGATAGTTATAAACTTAGCTGGTCTGATACCAAAGGACAGGCAACCAGTGGAAATTTGGAAGCGATAGCAACGGGAACCGAGTTTGATCATGAATTTTTAGCGGATAAAAAACAGCGATTAACTACAGGTGTTGCGTATTATTATAGTGTGGTGGCGGTTAACGCTAAAGGTTCGAGTGATCCTAGTTCTGAAACTGAAGGAAGGCTTAAAAATAAGCCTTGGATTATGCCGTTACTTAATTCAATAACTGCTAACTGATTTTATATAGCTATACCCGAACTCGAAACCAATGTTGATATTGGTTTCGAATTCGAAGCCGTAGTTATGGTACGACCTGAATGTAACTCATCATGCCTTTTGCTGAATGCTCTAAAAAGTGACAATGCATTACCCAGCCACCTGATACATCAGCAGTAGGGACTTTCCCTTCAGCATAGATTGCACCTTCTCGATTAGTATCATTAAATCTTACAATTAAGCGAGTAACTGAACGCGAAATTCCGAGTGCTCCAGGTCTAGCCGGAATTTTTACTGTATCTTTATCTTCAATAAAAGCTGCCGGTATTGTAATATTTTTTTCTGGAGCATCATCATATATAAATTTAGTATCTAATAGTTGAAACATAAATCCGTGTAGATGAAAATTATGATCACCACCAGTCATATTGCTGATTTCAATAATTCTAGTTTCATTTGGTTTAACAATATCAGCAATTTTAGGAGTCACACGGTCAAAAGGAAAGGATTGCTCCAATTTCATCTTTAAATTTGTTGCCGATATTGGTAAATTACTATCAAAATCTGGATTTGGTGCCATCTTAGCTTTTATAAAAAATGTTACGTCACCATTAACATCAGGTTGAGAATGACCATACATAATTTTAATTGTTTCACCAACAACATCTCCTTCATTAAGTGCATATGTTGGTCGTAAATTTAATGGTGGTCGTACATAATTTTTAACTTTGGCTCCATACATTTCAAATGTTGCAATTGGTCGATTATGTTCAGATCCATCGTATGCATGTATTATATCAAAGCCACTAGGTGCAGGTGTGGTTGGCGGTACATCAACTGGTGGTGGTGTAGGGGTTCCATGATTAGGTCTTATAACCAATGCTGCAGTTGCTACTTTAGGCCGAACATCATGTTTTCCACGATGAATATCATGCCAGTCGAGTGTGATAACATCCTGATCTGTATTTGGTGTAAAAATAAATTCTGCTCGCTCGCCAGGAGTTAACATTATACCCAACTCAGGATTAGGATCAGAATAATATTCCGGCTCACTATCACGAACCCTAAAATTGGGATTAAATATTTCTGTTATTTCACCTCGATCAATTCTCTGATTAAGTAACCCCGCATCACCTCCAATTTGCCAAATTTTTTGATTAAATATTGAAACCCGCATAAACCTGGAGTTTGACACATTAATAATCCTAACCCTGTTTGGTACACCGTATTTCATTCTAATTTTTGGATTTACTTGACCATTAACAAGCAATATATTGCCTTCTCGCCCATTTAATAATTCAACTGCTCGTTCAGCTGGGATATCGCTGTATTCTTTTGCGACTTGGCCTGACTCATCCAATTTAATATCATCAAATAAAATTAAATGTTCTTTAACAGGTAAATTTAATTGTTTGTCTTCCTCCGGGTCACGTACAATAAATGCACCATGAAGACCAAGTTCAACCTGAACATTTGAACGTGCATGTGGATGATACCAATATGTCGCTGCACGATTAACTATAAATTTATATGTAAATGATTCACCAGGTTGAACTGGTATCTGTGAAATATTACTACCATCCATGTTTGCCGGTAATTCAACACCATGATAATGAATTGTTGTTGCTTCGGGCAATTTGTTAATTAAATGAACAATTACAGTATCACCTATCTTAGCTTCTATAGTGGGTCCTGGAATAACACCATTATAAGCCCATACTTTTGTTTTTATGCCTGTACCATAATCAAAATAAGTCTCTTCAGCAGTTAAAGTCACCTCTACAGTATTTGGTTCAGTGCTTTCATTTTTTAAAATTGTAGGATATAAAATATTATTTAATGTATTGGTAGTTTGTTGCACACTATTATCATTACCACCTCCACAACTTTGAAGTAAGATGAAACTTGACAAGATCATATAATAAAAACAATTCTTCATCTTATAATTCCTTCTGAAACTGGTATTTAATATTTAAAATATTTTTAATTATATAAAAAAACTCGTATAAAAAATTATACGAGTCTAATTTGAGTTCGATTTATCTTGCTATCTCATAAACTTGCCAAATAGGCTTTTAAATCAGCAACCCGTTGCTCAGATAAATTTTTAAACTGCCCCATTAATCCACCGATATTAGGAAGTAAAGTATCACCGTATTGAGTCAAATTGGATTTAATAAGTTTTTGTTTTTGTGCCAAATCTGAAGCACCTAGTGCTCTTGTAAAGTCATCACCAGCAGAATGACAACCAGAACATTCGTACTGATAATAAATTTTGCCATTACTAGCAGTTCCTTTTACTTCAGTTACTACTGGTTTAGTATCACTACCACCACCACAGGATGCTAAAAATACGCTAACACTAAACAGGATAATTAATTTTTTATATTTTTTCATATTTACCTCTTCCTATTTAAGCCAAGTTGCGAGTGCTTCACGATCAGCTACTGTTAAACCGGCATTGCGTAAATTGCTGGCTGACATAAGTTTTTCACCACCAGTATAAGCTGTCAATATTAATTGTGCAGTGACACCCGATGATTTCAGTACAAATTTCGCCACTGCACCACCCATAGCGTCAGCACCATGGCAATATGAGCAATACATCGCAAATAATCCGCCGCCTGTAGTTGGTTTTGCAATTGGACCTTGTGCTAATAATGCAACCAGATTTTCGTTCTCGGTAACCGTTGCTGTAACCGGAATTGCTGACATATCAACTACATTTGCAATCGCGTTATCAATCATAAGGCTACTGGCATTCAAGATTGAAACTGCATAGCCACCTGCACCAGTACCATGACACATTTGGCATTTTGCTTTATATGTCACTTCGCCCGCAACTGGATCACCTGGAACCGTGACATTACTTTTTAGGAAACCCACGATTTTTTGTCGTTGCGCCGGTGTTAACGCCACTATTTCTGGAATGGCTTTCATGGCTGGTTGTGTAATTATTGCATTATCAACTAATGTTATTGTTGTGTTTACAATTAATTTAGCCGATCCACCAGTTCCATTTTGTCCATGACAAATTGCACATAAAGAATCATAAAGTGTTTTACCCGTTTCGACTGTGCCGGTTGCATCTTTCAGGAATGTAACAAGCAAGCCTTTATCGTTAGCGGATAATGTAATGCCTTTCATAAATGGAATTGCCGGTGTTGAGCTTTGATCGACAGCATTGCTAATCATTGACGCTGTAGCATTTCGAATTTTTTTATACACAGCACCTTGTCCATTAGCACCATGACAAAGTTCGCATTTATTAGTATAAATACTCGCTGCTGTGGTGCCAGCACCACTGGCTAAATAATCGGCAATTAACTGTGCATCACCTGCAGCAAGTGAAATCGATGCCATATTTGAAACAGCAGTGGCGCTCGTAGAATCAATAGCATCGAGAATAAATTGATTCGTTGCACCCACAATATTCTTTGCAGTACCTGTTATTCCAATACCAGCCGTACCATGACAAGATTTACACGATGCTATATAAATAGACTCACCGGTTATTTGTGTGTTTGATGCAGTATTTACCGTAATTATTGAGCTCGCTAACCCAGTTAGTGAACCATCTTGTACTGCAACTGTTACTATATAATCATCTGCACTACTATAAACATGTGTATTGTTTGGTGTTGTTGTTGCTTCCAGGTTACTACTGTCACCAAAATCCCATATATAATTTAGTGTACTGTTAGTGGCAGTTGAGCCGGAAGCATCAAAGCTTATTTCTACACCCGCTTCTCCCTGATTTGGAATTGATACATTTGCTACTGGAATTAATTTATCGCCCTTTGCTATATCAACAACCAGTATATCGACAAAAGTAGTATCCGTTTTACCATCATTGTCAGTTACAGTTAAAGTGGCGGTATAAGTACCCACCGAACTAAAACTTTGACTTTCTGTATTCGATGTGCCCTTTGATGCATTGTCAATTTTCCAACTGTACGAAGCTATATTGCCATCTTTATCAATAGAAAGACTGCCATCAAAAACTACCTGCTGATCGATATTGACAGACTTTGGCGCTTTAATTATAGCAACTGGCGGAGTTGGCACTGGAGGTGTAGTTACCACATCTATTTTAAAAACCGTGTTACTTGCCTTGTCACCATTAAGTGTTCCATCTCCATTTGCAGATAAACCTGATGCGTAAATTGTTGCCTGCCCTTCTGTTGCAGGAGCTGTCCATTCAAAATCCCAAGAAATTGTTGTTCCATCAGCACCTACAGCAATACCATAGTCATGAACTATTTCCATTGGTGAATTGGGATCACCCTGATACAGAGGTTTTAAACTAGTATTAGGATCGGAATTAAACAAAGTCCCTTTATCAACAGCAATATTTAAACCACCCGATACTTTTTGACCACCTGTCATTACAAATTTATATTGATAAGTGGTATTAACAACTGTGGTTTTTGGTCCGACGATAATGACTTCTGGCGCAATCCTGCTTAACAATCCGATATCGGTGTTATGGCATTTATTGCAATTTTCATTTGTTGGTGGGCCACCATTTTTTCCTGTGATTCCATTCGGGCTGGCAGAAATTTCAAGTGG
>CAYOHQ010000098.1:0-10270 GCA_964403805.1 uncultured Thioalkalispiraceae bacterium
TGTTATGACTTATAAAGAATTTAATCTCTTTTGTCGTTCTCTTAAAGCAACATCCTACGTCAAGCAATGGGGGGATTCTCATGTCTGGAAGGTCGGCGATAAGGTATTTGCTATTGGAGGCTGGGAGAAAACAAACAAACCAGCATACACGTTTAAAACATCCGAACTTAATTTCAATTTGTTGAGTGATCAGAAGGGCTATCGGCCAGCACCTTACTTCGCATCTCGCGGTATGAAGTGGATACAGCGATATGACGTGGCTGGTATAAAAAAAGATGAGCTAATTTATTATATAACAGAGTCTCACCGTATTGTGTCATTAGGCATCACAAAGAAGAAACAAAAAGAACTTGGCCTCAACCAAGATGAAAACTAATAAATATTTTCTGATTTTTATTTTACTATTTTTAACGCAATATGCACTTGCAGAGAAACCCATTGATTCTGAATATATCGATGGAGGAAAAGGTAAAATAGGGGTCATTCTTGCTCATGGTAAGGGGAAGCATCCAACATGGTTAGTTGTTGATCCTCTCAGGAAAGAAATTAACAATAAACTTGGGTATCATACATTATCATTACAAATGCCTATAGGTTATGGCAATTGGAAAGACTACGCTGATGGTTTTTCAAGTGCATACAATATTATTAAAAATGGGATCAATTATCTTAAGAAAGAAAAAAAGGTGACTAAAATATATTTAATCGGACATAGCATGGGTAGTCGAATGTCGAGTGCTTTTGTATCAGCTAATCCCGAACATTCAATTTCTGGTCTTGTTGTTGCTGGTTGCAGGAATAATGGTGGTTACCCATTATCGTGTAAAAAAAATTTACAAAACATTAATATTCCTGTTCTAGATATATGGGGTGGAAATAATAGTAAAGATTCTGATTCAGCACTCGAAAGAGAAAGTATGATTTCAAATAGATATACGCAAGTAAAAATATCTGGAGCGAATCATAAATTTGAAGGATATGAGGCAGAGTTAGTGGATGCTGTAGTTAAGTGGATCGAAGCACAAAAATAATACCAGCCAAAAAATCAAGGCAGCTATGTGACGGGGCAGAGATAAGCCAGTACCTAAAAAATGAAAATTAACTAAACTTATAACTGTGTATGTTTTCAAATAAACAAGCATTATTGTTGGATATGAATAACACATTTATGTTCGGTGAAGATAATTTTGATGATAACGAGGATTTCTCAATTCATTATCATAAGATCGGTGGCGGCTTATCTAAAACAGAAATAAACGAAATTATCAGATTAGTGTATGATTACCTGGATTGTCGCTATCCTGATGAATACTTTAGGCATACTTTTCCTTCACTTGATAATGCTATCACTGAAACGCTTTCTTATGAACTTAGCGAAAAAGAAAAATTAAATATTATAAATACCTTTGCATTTCATGAAATCGGCTATATATCGGATGATTATCTTGCTGTGTTACACGAACTAAGTAAAAATTATCTTTTGGCCGTGGTCATCGATATTTGGTCACCAAAGTCTGCGTGGTTGGACTTATTTGCTGAAAAAGGGTTAACTGGCTTATTTTCCGCAGCCTCTTTTTCGTCTGATCATGGGATAGTTAAACCATCACCGAAACCTTTTGAACAGCTTGTTAAACAACTTGGAATCGAAAAAAATCATGCATTAATGATTGGCGACTCAATTCGACGTGATCTTGGCGGCGCAACGGCAGCAGGAATAGATTGTGTCCTGGTTGGTGGAGCAACACATGCGGATGCAGCCGGATGCTATAAAAATTTACTGGAATTTAGTACCGCATTATAAGTTATTTTATAACTTCCTAATTAAAAATGTTAGAATATAGAAATATTAATAACTATAGGCTATTTATAGTAGATGAAAGAAGTAGAAATTACATCTGAACCTGTTGAGCTCTACAAAATTTTAAAATTTGAGGGAATGGTATCCAGTGGCGGTGAAGCAAAATCCGTGATAGCCAATGGCAAAGTGCTGCTCAATGGCAATATCGAAACTCAAAAACGAAAAAAAATTGTATCCGGTGATATTATTGAGTTCGATAATGAAAAATTCCACATACAAATGAATAAATAATAATTATGAAAAATAATGATATTTTACGTCGACTTCGTTATATATTTGACATTAACGATTCTAAAATGATCTCTATATTTGGTTTAGGTGATTTAACGGTTACTCGTGCAGAAATTAGTGATTGGTTAAAAAAAGAAGACGACCCGGTATATGTGAAATGTAATGATACCCAGTTAGCGATTTTTTTAAATGGTTTTATCAATGAAAAGCGAGGTAAAAAAGACGGTCCTCAGCCTATACCTGAAAAACGAATAACAAATAATATGATTTTCACTAAATTAAAAATAGCGTTAAATCTGAAGGCTGATGATGTGCTAACAATATTGTCTTCTGCAGATTTCCGAATAAGCAAGTCTGAGTTAAGTGCATTTTTTCGAAAACCGAGTCATAAAAATTATATGGAATGTAAAGATCAGATATTGCGGCTTTTTTTAAAAGGGCTAGAAGTTAAATATCATGATGAGGTAGAAGCTGATTCCGGTTTTAAATGGAAAAAATAAACCACTTGCAAACGTTATCTTAAGTGATGAAATCGAACCACATTATGATCATTTAGCTTAATTCTAGCAATTTTTTGGAACGCGACAGTTTAAATATGAATAGATGGGATATCGATCATTTTGAATTTGATTCGTATGATCGATTCCATTCTGTTTATTAACATAACAACGTTATTCCCAGTAATCACTTAGAACAAATCTTAATAATTCAACTCAATTCGATTAAACCGAAAGAGCCTGTTTCGCTGAAGGTTAAATTACTTATTTAACAACGAGTATATAACGTTTATATATAGGCATTACGCTGATGTAAATAATTAGTTTGAACTTATTTAAAAAGCGAAAGTCGTAAACTGTGAGTAACAACACAAAAATAAAATTTTAATTTATTACACTCACTAAAACTAAAAAAATAAATAATATCGAACATTAAGACAGGCAGTTTTAATGAGCTAGGGAGCTACACTAAAATGTCACTAAAGGGAATTTTAATTAATTATGAATATCTTAATCTACAGCGATTTACACGTTGAGTCTGATAATTTTCAACCACCTTCAAAACCAGTGGATATTGTGGTATTGGCTGGCGACATTGGAGAAGGGTTTAAGGGCTTAAGTTGGGCTGCAAAACATTTTCCTGATACTCCGGTTGTGTATGTTCCTGGCAACCTGGAATTCTATTATCACGATTTAGACTTAATCGATGAACTAAAAGCACGCGCTCCCTCTAATATCCACGTATTGCATAATAATGTCGCAATCATTGATGGTGTACGATTTTTAGGTTCCATTTTATGGACTGATTTTGAGTTAAATGGTTCTCAGTTAAAATCAAAAAGTATGCAAGCAGCTCAGGATCGGATGAGTGATTTTCGTGCAATAAAATACGATGGTTGGCCATTTGAACCTGAAGCATCTTTAATACTGCACCAGGAAAGTAGAGATTGGCTTAGCCGGGCGTTAGATATTCCTTATGATGGCCATACCATCGTGGTTACGCATCATGCACCATCTCGAAAATCGACCCACCCTCGATATCAGGATAATATTCTCAATCCGGCATTTGCCAGTGATCTTGAATCCTTAATGGATGAAAAACGCGTGCAGTACTGGATACACGGACATACACACGATCATTTTGACTATGAAGTTAATGGCACTCGGGTAATGTGTAATTCAAGAGGGTATGTATCTCATGGTGAAATAGAATCGTATGAATTCAATAACGAGCAAACAATTAGTATCAATAATGACTATTATTTAAATCAGTAATATTCGGGATTACTAACTGATGTTACGCTATTTTTTGGTAATGAAATTAATTGCTTCATTGATCACGGTTTCATTTCGTAAAATTCGTAAATGTCCCAGATTTTCCGTTATTAGTAGTTCTGAACCTGTCCATGCCTTGTTTAAGGCATGGGCATGTTCAGTTGGTATTTCTGGATCGTGTCTATCGTGGATTATTAAACCGGGTATTCCAAGATGTTTGACATTATTAACCGCTGAAATACGTGAAAAGATATCATCACCAAATTGCTGGTGAATTCGCGTTAGTAAATTTTCTTTGCTGCTACCTTTAATATTTAGCATCGTACAAAATCCATTGAGTAAATAATCGGCGTTGAGTGGTGAACTGATTGCAATCGCTTTACGGATATTTGAGTTATCGCGAGCAACTCTAGCCATCACCATGGCGCCAAATGAATGACCAATAATACTGTCTATCGGACCAATCGATTTTGAAATCTCGTGCACTACATCAGCAATACGCAACAAATTGCTCTCTTTACCGGCACTTCGCCCATGTCCCGGAGCATCAAAACTGACAACTTGAAAACCTGATTTGATTAGTGGTTGAACAAAGGCGGCCAGTTGCAAACCGCGACCATTCCAACCATGAATTAACACCACTCGTGGTGCATCGAGCTGATTTGAATGCCATTGGTATAGTGTGATTGGACCGTATTTATGTGTCAGCTGCGAGACACTGGCTGTTTTCAACCAGCTTGTTTCACGTGATGGCTCAGGAAAACGGCGGGTCGACAACCACAAACGTGCCGCCCACCAACCAGCGATTGAAGGGCTAAAGTAGTCAAGTAGAGTAAATAGATAACGAAGTATTTTCAGGAAATAATTTTGCTTAGTCTTTGTATTGTATGGTTTTTTATGTGTGTTAGTGCTTACTGACTTTGTACGCTTGTTGTTATTATTAGTCATTAATCAAGCCCAGTTCATGCTTAATTTGAAGCACAGTTGCTTCAAATAAACGGGATGATTCTACCTGAGCCATCATTGATGCGCCTTGTAGTGCCGCAGACAGTATTAATGCTTTATTCTCAGCCGTGCCCTCAAAAGTAAAACTACCGGCAAGCTTGCCGGCACTCAAAATTCGGGTAAACCAGGCGCGAATATCCTGGCTGAGTGTTTGTGTTAATAACTGCATGTTCTCCGGAAATACGGTGTAATTAGCTTCAAGTACAGCTAAGGGACAAACAGTGTGTTGCTTGTTGATAAAACTGCGTGGTATTGAAATATAGGAATCCAATAATTTTTCATGCTGATTGGCGTATTTTTGTTCATTATGAGTCATCCAGCTGTTAAATTGATTTTGGTAATGTTGAATCAAGGCACTACCCAAATCAGGCTTTGACGGGAAATGGTAATGAATAGCTGCATTGCGAATTCCGAGTTGTTTTGAAATGTGACTATAACTAAAGCCGTTATAGCCGCGATCCTGAAGTATTTTACTGGCTAAGGCGAGAATTTTATCTTTGGTAGAGAGTGCATCTGACATTGCGTTAACTTACTTACTAGTTAGTAAGTTGTCAAGTTTGGTGATATCATCGAATAAAATTCAATATGAATATGGCTGGTTTTAGCGAAAGAACCATGATATTGATTAACAAGTAATTGTAAATACTTCGAAACTATTCAGCGTTAATAGAAAAGAGGTAAAGAGTGAGGATTAGGAACTGGGATAGCCCGATCAAGACCGTGTGCCGCAGGACGCGGCACTCGAGCGCGCCATGGACGGCGATCTTTTGCGCGACCTGAGCGAGCGAGGAAGTGCTTAATGAACGATACATCGTTCTAAAGTGAGTCTTGATTGGGCTATCCCAGTTCCGAAGCCGGTGGATTTAGTATTAATTTGTTTAACCATTTTTTTTAAGTTACGCTGAATAGTTACAATACTTCAAAAATTATTACGAGGTCTAAGTGGAAAATAGTATTCCTGTTATAGCGTTTATTTTAGGGTTGTTGATAGGCGGCGTTGCGATCATGTTTGCTTATAAACGCAATATCGCTTTAGTTTTAAAATCGTCAAACAACGAAATTATGATGGAATTAAACTCGTCTAAAGAAAAATTAAACAATCGTGATATCGAAATCGATAAATTACAAATAAACCTAAAAGAACAAACCCTAAAGCTGGAACATAATATCGCATTATTGCATGAAGCTAAAACCGCTCAGGCCGTTGCCGAAGAAAAACTCGAACGAATCACCGGGCTTGAGTCTGATCTGAATTTAGCCAAACAAAATGAAAAACAAAATCAGCAGAAATTAAACGACTCTACAGCCGAAATATCAGAATTAAAAACACGACTTGAAGAACAAGCAAAACAAAATTCAGAAAGTTTAAAACAATTGGAACAAGCAAACTCAAAAATGATAGTGGAGTTTGAAAATCTAGCCAATAAAGTTTTGGATAGCCAGAGTAAAAAATTTACAGAACAGAATAAAAGTAATATAAATCAGGTGTTAGATCCTCTGAGGCAACAACTGGGTGATTTTAAAAAGAAAGTTGAGGACGTATACGATAAAGAAACAAAAGATCGACAATCCTTATTTCATGAAATTAAAGGTTTAAAAGAACTCAATAGCAAAATTAGTGAAGATGCCATCAATTTAACCAATGCATTAAAAGGTGAAAGCAAGACTCGTGGTAATTGGGGCGAGGTTATACTTGAGCGGGTTTTGGAAGCTTCCGGTCTTAAAAAAGGCCGAGAGTATGATGCACAAGACAGTTACCGAAGTGAAGAAGGTAAGCTGTTTTATCCCGATGTTATTATTCACTTGCCCGATAAAAAAGACATTGTGATTGATTCAAAAGTTTCTTTAAATGCCTATGATCGTTATTTTTCAGCTGAAGACGAAGCAATAAGAGAATCAGCACTAGAAGAACATATTACGTCGATTCGAAATCACATTAAAGATTTGAGTTCAAAAAATTATGATGAACTGGTTGGCGTGAATTCACTCGATATGGTGTTAATGTTTGTTCCGATCGAACCCGCGTTAATACTCGCTTTTGAGGCAGATGAAAAATTGTTTCACGAAGCTTTTTCAGTTGGTATTTTTCTGGTTAGTCCTTCGACCTTGTCAATGAATTTACAAATAATACATAATATGTGGCGCTATGAATATCAAAACCAAAATGCACAGGAAATAGCAAAACGTGCAGGGGATCTATATGACAAGTTTGTAGGCTTTGTAGAAGCCTTAAATGATGTTGGCGATAAAATAGATAAAGCACAAGAATCATACCAGCAAGCTAATAAGCGACTCGTTTCAGGAAAAGGTAATTTAGTAGGCCGAACTGAAGCACTTAAAAAGCTAGGTGCAAAAACAAAAAAATCAATTCCGGATAATGTATTAAATGAGCTCGAATCTACTCAAAAATCGAATATAGAAAAAATAGATTTTAATAAAAAAGATTAATTTACTGGCTTGAAAGTCGTTGTCGCCATAATTGGAAAGTAGGATATTTTTTATAGCCATTGCTGCCGACATATTCCAATATGCCTTGTAAACGGAAAAAACCAACTACAGAATCAACTCTGATTATTTCTTTTCCTTTATCATCATAAAACAATAAGGTTGGCGCGTAACTCAAATCCAGTTTATCTGCCCAGGATTTTGCAGAAACTTTTTTTCCTGAAAACGTAGTGATGCTAGTATCAGACTGCATGTCTAATTGAATTATCTTGAAGTATTCTAATAAAGCATTAATTTCTTTTGATCGTAACGGACCAGCGTGTAATACATCACAAGAATGACATTTTTTACGTTCATAAATAACTAGTGAATGTTGCTGCTTTTTTTTCGGTTTTTTTCTTAAGTTATACGGTGGTTTTTCAAATAAATCATGTGGATTAAGCTTATTGCTTCCAAAATTCATTGCGGATTCTGCTCGGGCAAGGTAGGTTTTAAATTTTTCTTTACGGTGATGGCCATCAGAGACAAATTCCAATGCAGCTCTAAATTGATACGGCGGGCGATAGCCATTAAACTTTAATGCAAGTTTGCCTTTATTGTCATAAAAAACCAGTGACGGTGTAAAATTAGTTTTTTGAGCAATTGCATATTCTTTTTCGGTGTATTTTTTGTTATCAAATCCGGTAAGTGATTGCGTTCCTAAAACGTTAATAGCGATAACATTAAAATGTTTCCGGGTGTAGGATACAATGTCTTTTTTCTCCCAATTATTCTTGATAAATGCCTTGCAATAGGGACAAAATCCCTGGCTATAAAAAACAATTAATCCTTTGTTATTTTCATTGGCATCTGCAAGATCATCCGGTAGATCAAGAAAGCTGATGGTAAACCAATCGGGGTGCGTTAAGCGTTCTTTTAGTGGAATATCCGGAAAAACAATCGGATCTTTACCGCTTGCATACACCGGTAGCGAGACTAATAAAATAGTGATTAAGCTTAGTGTTGATAAGGAAAATTTGTTAATGTAAGTCATATTTTTATGTAAGTAATAAATGCATCTTATCGTAGTGGCATTTGTAGTAAGTTTATGATTTATGTCAATTTCTTGCAACTTATGTATTAGTCCTGCTTTTGAACGAAAAGTTCAATAATACTAAACCCATTACCATGAAAGGAATACTGAGTAATTGTCCGGTATTAATCAGTAATACCATATCATAACTTTCCTGTTTAATTTTAACAAATTCAATTATAAAACGAGATAAAAATACTAAAAATAATAAACAGCCAAAAAGTGCGCCTTGATTATCGCGTAATTTTGTATCCTTATAGATGAATAATAGTAAGATAAAAATAAATAAGTACGAAATTGCCTCATATAATTGTGCCGGATGACGCGTTATTAAATCATAGTGTTTAAATATGACAGCCCACGGCAATGAGCTGGGTGTTCCTATTATTTCTGAATTAAAGAAGTTACCAAGTCTTATAAAAAATGCTGTAAGTGCTATAGGGATAGACAAGCGATCAAGTAACCATAAGTAAGATTCATTAGACTTGCGTTGATAAAAATAAATACCAATAATTATCCCTACAGCGCCACCGTGACTGGCAAGACCGCCTTCCCATAGTGTTAGTATTTTGATTGGGTTTGAAAAATAATAAACAGGTTCGTAAAATAACACGTGGACCAATCTGGCACCGATTAGCGTGCTGGCAATTAAATACCAGAGTAAGCGGTCGAGGTCATTACTGTTTTTGTGCTCAATAGAATAGATGTAGCGCATGGTGTAATAACCAATCACAAAGCCAACGGAAAATAGTAGACCATACCAACGAATATTTAGTGATCCTACGCTAAATAAAACCGGATCAACCGACCACACAAAATATTCCATATTATCTATTTTTTTTCTTAAATTGACTCTTTCTGGCCGCTTTTTTTTCAGCTTTCTTTTTATTAATTATGTCGAGCTCAATTAATTCGGTTTCTATAATATCTGGTGTTTCAAATGACAGGGTGCCTAAAGTGCCACTACGTAACTCATTTAGAAATAGTGTTGAAACTTGATTTAATTCGACCTTGCCTCCTGCGCGCAGGCAACCACGTTGTTTACCGATAAACTCCAGTAACTCCAGTTCATTTTCCGGTAGGGAATCAAATTGGTATCTTTTTTGTAATTGTTCAGGGTAGTTTTGTAAGATATAGTCGGCTGCAAAAAAAGCAACATCAGTTTGGTCAAGTGCGGTATCTTTAATCGCACCGGTACAGGCTAGGCGGTAAGAACTATTTTCATTCTCTATCTTGGGCCACAGCATACCGGGGGTGTCTAACAAGGTTATATTATTGTCAATTTTAATAACCTGTTGAGTTTTTGTAATGGCAGGTTCGTTTCCCGTTTTAGCAATTATTCGTTTCGCTAAAATATTAATTAAGGTTGATTTTCCAACATTCGGGATACCCACTATCATGGCATGTATACCGCGATCAGATTTCCCTTTTGTAGGTAACATTTTATGACAGAGATCGATTATTTTGCGCATTTTCTCTGGATGAGAAGATGTTAATGCAATGGTTTTAATATTTTCCTGTTGTTCCAAATACAATTGCCAATTTTTGGTCATTACAGGATCAGCTAGATCACTTTTATTAAGTACTTTGATACAAGGCTTGTCACCTCTTAATGAGTTTAATAACGGGTTTTGGCTGCTAAACGGGATCCGGGAATCCAGCAGCTCAATAATCATATCAACCTTGGGCAGGGTTTCTTTGATCTGTTTGCGCGCTTTGTGCATATGACCTGGATACCACTGTATATGCATGTTTACCTTTTATGTTGTAGTGTTAGAAAACTGTATTTTAATGATTTAACTTGAATATGTAAAAGCTTTATAATCAAATATAACCCAAATTCAATGTAGATATATAGTAATAATGTGTTTAAGGTATATAGTGTTA
>CAYOHQ010000099.1:0-10228 GCA_964403805.1 uncultured Thioalkalispiraceae bacterium
CATTTAGCGGTCATACTCGATCAGGAATTTTCCAGCACACACAAAGGTTTTCACACTCCGGTTATGTTGTGGGGTGCACCGGGTGTTGGGAAATCTCAAATAATTTTAGAAATTGGTGAACGACATAATGTTGCGGTAATTGATATTCGGTTATCACAAATGGAACCCAGTGATTTACGCGGCATTCCTTTTCGTGATGGCGATAGAGTGGAATGGGCAATTCCATCTTTGTTGCCTGATGTTAAACGTCATGGTGAAAAAGGAATTTTATTTTTAGATGAAATCACATCTGCACCTCCAAGTGTTTCTGCAGCAGCCTATCAATTAATACTGGATCGAAAATTAGGTGACTATAAAGTGCCTGAAGGTTGGGCAATATTTGCAGCAGGGAATCGACAAGGTGATCGCGGTGTTACATTTACTATGCCTGCGCCTCTAGCCAACCGTTTCTCACATTTTGATGTGGATGTTAATCTTGATGACTGGGTTAGTTGGGCTTATAAAAATAACATTGATGAACGCATTATTGCGTTCTTACGCTATCGTCCGGAACAATTATTTGAATTTGATCCAGCGCATAACCCGGTGGCATTCCCCTCACCACGTTCATGGGAATTTGCACATCGCGCGCTACAAAAATTTATGGATCATCCATCATTACTACTCGGTTCACTGCAAGCTTGTGTTGGCCCAGCTGCTGGCATTGAATTACACGCCTTCGTGCAAAATCTTGATCAACTGCCCGATCTTGATGCTATTATTCGTGGTGATTCAGTATCAACACCAAAAGAAATTGATCTGCAATATGCAGTAGCATCAGCATTGGTCGGGCGTGCGATTCGAGAAAAAGAATCCGATAATGCTCAAACCGTTCACGGTAATATTTTAAATTACGCATCATCGTTCCCACAAAAAGAAATGGGTGTTATGTTAGTGTCGGATATGCACCGTGCAATAGGTCAGGATTTATTTTCGGTTCCTGAATTCGCAAATTGGTCAAATTCAGTTGCCGATGTCATGTTGTATGACATGTAAATGTTATGTCAGATGAAAATGCAATTGATTCAGAAGTAGAAATAAAATTAAGTGCTGCGCGTACACGTCTTATTATTGATAAACCCTTTTTAGGTGCGCTTGTTCTTCGTTTACCACTGGTAAAAGCCGATCCTGCCTGGTGTCGCAGCACCGCAACTGATGCCCGACAATTCTATTACAACGAACAATATATCGATGCCTTAAGTTTAGCTCAAACACAGTTTGTACTTGCGCACGAAGCATTGCATTGCGCCTTATCGCATTTTTCACGACGTGAGCATCGCATAAAAAACCGTTGGGATATTGCCTGCGATTACGCAATTAATCCATTATTATTGAAAGATGAATTAACTCCACCACCGGGTATTCTGATTGAAGAAAGTTATGTTGGCATGTCGGCAGAAGAAATTTATCCGTACATCGACGAAAACGAAGATCAGGAACCACACGATCAACATATCTACGATGATGATCAGGATGAACAATCTAATAGTGGTGATGCTGGTACTTCTAAGGGCAAGAAAGAAAAGCAGGGGAAATCCGATAAACCTGAAACTGATCCAGACGATCCCAGTGAACCGGATGAATCTGAAACCGGATCCGGAAAGCAACAACCGGATCAAAATGAAACCGGTAATAGCCAACCGGATAATAAAAAAGATGAAGAATTAGAGAAAGGCCCCAAACCACAACCCGGTGACAGTGATGCCGGTGCAGAACAGCCGCCACCATTGAGTCATAATGAACGGGAAGAGTTATCTACCCAGTGGCAGCAACGTTTAGCCGGTGCAGCGCAATCAGCGATGCAAGCCGGAAAGCTTGGTGGCGATATGGCGCGACTGGTTGATTTTATGCTGCAACCACAATTACCGTGGCGCATGTTATTAGCTCGCTACGTCACTTCAGTTGCACGTGATGATTATAATTATTCACGGCCGTCAACCCGGCGCGGTGATCCGGCAATTTTTCCTCGCTTACGCAGTGCTCAAATTAATTTGTCAGTCGCTCTGGATATTAGTGGTTCAATTTCCGATAAAGAAATGTCTGAATTCTTATCCGAAATAAATGCAATTAAAGGACAAATGCGAGCACAAGTTACATTGAATGCTTGTGATTCTGAATTAGTCGAAGGTGGTCCGTGGATTTATGAAGCCTGGGAAGATTTTACATTACCAGAAAAAATGAAAGGTGGCGGTGGTACCAGTTTTAATCCTATTTTTAAATGGATAGATTCTTTAGATACAGTGCCTGATTTATTAGTTTACTTTACCGATGCCGAAGGAGAGTTTCCGAAAGAAATCCCGATGTATCCTGTAATATGGTTAGTGAAAGGTAAACTACCTGTTCCATGGGGACAGCGGATACAATTGAATTAGTAATGGATATTATGGATTTATCTAACGAAGACAATTTTAGAATTAATATTTTGTTAAATCAAAATGCGCATGCGATTCGAATTGATGAATCAAAAATGGTGGTATTTGGTTTAACTGAAAAGGGCGAAGCTAAAGTTCCGTTAAATCCGAATTGTCGTGATGATAAATACATTAAAAAAGTTCGTGAGTTGATTAGTAGTCATGTACTCGGATCACCGGGCGGTTATCCTGTTTTTTTGGGTCGTTGGACACGAATGGGGCAAACCAAAGATGAAAGTTTGGAACAATTATTATTACTGGGTGAACCGGAAGCCGTTGTTGCCGTTGTTCACGCAGCCGGTATTTCAAATGAAATAGCGAGACGCGCATGGTGGTCGATGCCAACTTCTGAAAATGCTCGTCGTATGTTAGAAAAGAAAACAGTCGTTGATGGTGATATGGGATCTATATTGGCAGACTATTTAATTGAATACCTGCCATTTGAAGTTGATGCAAGAGAAATGATCGAATCGATTCGATTAGTGCTTCAAGGTGAATTGATCACCGAAAAACAAAAACTGGATTTATGGACAAGAGCCAAACGTAAAAATTCGTATTATGTCGGTTTTATGATGACAATTCCGGATGATATACCAGAACCAATAGCCGCACATCCAGATGAAGTAATGGTAAATGAACTCATTAAGCCTTGTCTGGTTAATGAGTCCAGTGATCAGTACATCACCATGTTACTAAAAGTATACAGTTCGACAGGACAAACAATGCTAAACACATTAAATTTAGTAATGCTAAAACCAACCAATCAAGATGTTGTAATAATGTCACTGAATGCGGTTAGTCAATTTTTTAGTTCGATACGACCTGAAACCAGCGAAATTAAAAGCATAGATGATATAACTGGAATAGTTGAAGAAATTATTAACAATATAAAAAATGAAAATACGGCATTTTCAACTGTGGTTACTGAATCAGATAAAATACGTGAATCCTTATTTAGTATTTTATTTTTATCGTGTTTATGTGAAGGGATTGTTACTCCGATATTTTCTCGTTCTACTGCAATTGGTTCGGTAATGCGTAAAAAACTAAAACCAATATCGGAACCAATTTTCGAAAATTGCAAAAAATTATGTGCCAATATTAAATAGAAATTGAAGTGGAGAAATAGAATGCCTAATGTTGTAATGTATTGCACTGAAACCTGTCCATACTGCGAACGTGCAGAGAAATTATTAGTAAAAAAAGGTGTGGAATTTGAGAAAAAACTAATAGATTACGATGATGATTTATTTGAGGAAATGAAACAAAAGGCTGGACAAAACTCAGTACCTCAAATTTTCATTGATGAACGACATGTTGGTGGCTTTGAAGACCTTATTGAACTGGATATGGATGATGAACTTGATCCACTTCTAGGGATTAATTAATTGAAATAATAGCGAATTTAGCGACAATTTTGTAAATATTAGTTTGTTATTATCTACTACATCGTTATAGAATAGATGGCAGTATAGGATTTAAAGGATAGATCTTGGTGCAACCCGCAAAATCCAATTTTGTTGTATCACCATCAACAGAATCTTTGGTTGATTTTTATAATCGTGTGCGACAAGATTCGCTCGATATATGTGATCCTCTGGAAATTGAAGATTATAATATTCAAACCATGCCGGATGTTAGCCCACCCAAGTGGCATCTTGCTCATACCTCGTGGTTTTTTGAAACCTTCTTACTAAAACCACACTTTAAAAATTACATTGTTTTTCATCACAAATTCGAGCATTTGTTTAATTCCTATTACGAACAAATTGGAACATTTCATCCCCGGTCTGAACGCGGTTTATTATCCAGACCGACATTAGAGACTATATTTGAATATCGAATTTATGTTGATAAATTTATGAATCAGTTAATTGGTAATCAATCGATAATAAATAAACAATCCATTATTGATAAAATTATCCTGGGTTTAAATCACGAACAGCAACATCAGGAATTAATGTATACCGACATATTACATATTTTTGCTAACAACCCATTGCAGCCGCAATATCGAAAGTTAAAACAAATTCATACTTCAGAACATAGTACAGAACAATTACAAGATACTAAAATTAACTGGATAAATTTTGAAGAATCATTATCTGAATATGGTTTTCAGGATAATGAATTTTCAGTGAATGGGTTTCATTATGATAATGAAAAACCAAATCATAAAAGCCATGTACCCGCATTTAAAATAGCATCCAGGTTGGTTACAAATGCGGAGTATCTGGAATTTATACTCGATGGTGGTTATCAATCTACAGAGTTCTGGTTATCGGATGCCTGGAAAATTGTTAATACAGAGCAATGGCAACATCCACTCTACTGGCAAAAAGAAAATTCAAACTGGTATGAAATGACTTTAGGTGGGTTGCGAAAATTAGATCTAAATGCACCTGTTTCACACGTTAGCTATTATGAGGCAGATGCTTATGCGAATTGGTCAGGTAATCGTTTACCTACAGAGTTCGAATGGGAGCGGGCTGCACAAAAAGTTACGATTTCAGGTAATTTACGTGATGAGAACTATTATCATCCACAACCAATAGTAACTAGTCAAAATATTGGATTACAGCAGATGTACGGTGATGTTTGGGAATGGACACGAAGCCCTTATGTTGCTTATTCCGGATATAAAGCAGAGAGCGGTGCTATTGGTGAATATAATGGCAAGTTTATGAGCAGCCAGATGGTCTTAAGGGGTGGTTCCTGTGTAACACCAAAAGACCATATACGAAGCAGCTATCGTAACTTTTTTTATCCAGGAGATAGATGGCAGTTTAGCGGATTTCGGTTAGCTCAAGATAACTAAACCGAAGATTAAGAATACACAATAGGAAATTTTAAAAATGAGTACTCAAGTTCAAGAATTAAAAGATATAGAATTTTATGATTTTCATCCTGCTCCAAATGATTTTTTTGGTGAAGTTATAGAAGGCTTACAAAAACAGAAAAAAGTTATTCCGCCTAAATTTTTTTACAACGAGCAAGGTTCTAAAATATTTGATGATATTTGTGAATCACCTGAATATTATCCAACACGCACTGAAATTGATATTTTAAAAAATAACGCAGCTGAGATATCACAATATATCGATGCCGACTGTTTATTGATTGAGCCGGGCAGTGGCAGCAGTCAAAAAGTTCGGCTTTTGCTTGATACACTAAAACCATCGGTTTATATGCCAATGGATATTTCCAAAGATTATTTAATTCAGATAGCACAGGATGTATCAAGTGAATATAGCTGGTTAGACGTTCATGCCGCGTGTATTGATTATACAGATAAAATAAAATTACCATATAACCTGGATGATGTTCATAAAGTAGCATTTTTTCCTGGTTCAAGTATTGGTAATTTTGAACCGAGTGATGCAATTAAATTTTTAAAGAATATCGCTGAAATAGTGAAGCCGGGTGGTGGTATCCTTGTTGGTGTTGATCTTAAAAAAGATACTAAAACATTAACAGCTGCTTATAATGATTCTCACGGTGCTACTGCAGATTTTAACATGAACTTACTAACCCGAATTAATCATGAACTGGATGCAGATTTTGACTTAAACGGCTTTGAGCACACCGCATTTTATAATGATATAAAAGGTCGAGTCGAAATGCATTTAAAAAGTAAAGAACAACAAATAGTTAAAGTTGGTGAACACAGTATTTCTTTTTCAGCGAATGAAACCATACACACGGAAAATTCTTATAAATACACCGTAACTGAATTTCAGGATTTACTGCGAAGTGGCGGATTTGAACCATTGAGAGTCTGGACTGATGAAAATGATCTATTTAGTGTCCATTATTGTAATTTACCCGTAAATTAAAATTTTCAGACAAAACTAGAAATAAAATCAGTAATAAAAAAAGGGCGCTTATTCAGCGCCCTTACCAAATTTACAAAGGTCTTAATAGGGCAGTATTACTAGAGGAGAGAGAGCATGAATCTGCCTGGTAAATTACATTGCAGCAAACGTGCCAAATTCTTGTATATAATAAAAACAATAACTTAGAGTTATTAAATTTCCGTATATCATCATATTGTCAATAAAATAACACCAAAATGAATTTACAACAGTTTCAAATTGCAACATTACCTCAAATAGTATTTGGTGAAGGCTCGATAAATAAACTATCTGAAAATATATTAAATTACGGTAACAAGGTTTTAATAGTGACGGGGGCAAAATCTTTTTGTAATTCTCAACAATGGGAAACACTACAGTCCCAACTTACTAAATCCAGTATTAATTTCACTTTATTTAATGTTAGCGATGAGCCATCAACAAGTTTAATTGATCAAGCGGTATCCGAATTTAAAAATTTATCCATAGAGGTCGTAGTTGCGATAGGTGGTGGTAGTGTACTTGATGCTGCTAAAGCGATTGCCGGTTTATTACCATTCGGAAATTCAATATTGGATCATTTGGAAGGAGTTGGTGCTGGAATTGAATATAATGGTCCTGCATTACCTTTTATTGCTGTACCAACTACAGCTGGAACAGGCAGCGAAGCAACTAAAAATGCTGTTATTAGTGAGCGAGGTCCAAAAGGTTACAAAAAATCATTTCGACACGAAACTTTAGTACCAAAGCTTGCTATCGTTGATCCTGAGTTATTAAGTAGTTGTTCATCAATTCAAATCGCAGCCAATGGTATGGATGCGTTTACCCAATTAATTGAATCCTATGTTTCAACTCGGTCTAATAATTTTACCGATACTTTAGCCTTAGATGGAATTAAATCCGTTATCGAAGGTTTCCTTTTTGCATGGCACGGAGGTGAAACGGAAAATGCCAAGTTTGGTCGAAATAAAATGGCTTATGCATCATTATTATCTGGAATTACTCTGGCACAAGTCGGGCTGGGTTCGGTTCATGGTTTGGCTTCACCACTGGGTGCATTTTTCCCAATTCCGCATGGTGTAGTCTGTGGTACGTTATTAGCAGAAGCAACACAAGTTAATATCACCGCAATACAGCAGCGGGATCAAACTAACATAGCACTAAAAAAATATGAAAAAATTGGCAAGCTGATGTGCAATGATTTTAAGTTGAGTGAGAATGAATCTTTATCGAAATTAGTTGATATATTAAATAAATGGACCGAACTTTTTGAGCTACCTAAACTTTCCAAATACGGTGTTACAAAAAATGACTTTCAGAAAATTATTACAGATAGCCGTGGAAGTAGTATGCAAACCAACCCTGTCGTTTTGCTAGACAGTGAAATAGAATCAATTCTTAATAAACGACTTTAACTAAGCTGTGAATGTAGCCAGTTAGCACGAGATTCTAATTGTTCTTTAGTCATTTTAGTATTAATAGACAATACACAGGTATCTAATGGTGCTGCTTGTAGAGTAACTTCAAATCGCATTAATTCATCACGACGAAATGCAATTATTTCTACCTTATCATTAACGTTATGATTCGATAATAAATCATTTAAATTCGAAGTTGTTATTTTTAGACTGTCAAATGAAATAAGTTCATCACCTGCAGACAGACCAGCGAGTTGTGCACAGCTATCGTTAATAATGTTTTGAATAACCGCTCGATTATTTGATGGTTTGGTTTTAATACCAAGTGCGACTTTATTTAGTATTTTATCGTTAATATCCTTACCACCGAGATCCGATTGGTTTTCAGCAGATCTAAAATGAATATCCACACCAACGGAGTTAAATAAATCGGCTAATGGAAGATCTTCAGTTCCATACAAATAGCGTTTAAAAAAGTCAGTAAAATCAATCGTGGTTAGTTTATTAATAATGTGTTCTATTTCACCTTCTTTAAGACCTATTTTCTTTTTACCGTACTCTTGCCACAAATGTCGCATGACATCATCTAATGATAATTTATTATCTGTTTGGATTCGTATATTTAAATCCAAAGCTAATGCGATAAGCGTTCCTTTAGTGTAATAACTAACAATCGCATTAGGTGCATTTTCATCTTGTTTATAAAACTTGGTCCAGGCATCAAAACTTGAATCGGCTACAGATTGAGTCAAACGACCATATTGCCTCGAAACTCGAGTAATCGTTTGGCTCAGTAATTCAAGATAACTTTCTATGGTTATAACACCCGAACGGGCAAGTGTAAGTTCATCGTAATACGATGTTATGCCTTCAAATGCCCATAATTGCTGGGTATACACTTCGCTATTTAAATCGTAGGGTAGGTAGGCAGCAGGTTTAATGCGTTTTACATTCCAGGTATGGAAATATTCATGGCTGCATAATGCCAGGAATTGCCGATATTCTTTTGAGGTTTTGTCAGGATTAGAATTAATTAAATCTTTCCTGGAGCACACCAAACTGGTTGATGCTCGATGCTCTAAACCACCATAACCATTGCTTACAACCATGGTTAAAAACAAATAACGATTGATATCAGGGGAATCACCAAATAAATCGATATGTGTTTCACATATTTTTGTTAACTCTTCAGCTAGTCGTTTTTGGTCGGTGGTGTGGCGACCAGTTAGAACCATTTCATGTTCTATACCTTTTGGACTGAATTTAATAACAGTAAAGTCTCCCATTTCAACAGGATGATCAATTAATTCATCATAATCATTTGCATAATATCGACCAAACTCATAGTTGGTCGCATTATCACTTTGCAGGGTAGTGGCAACCTGCCAGTTTTTAAGTTGATTATTAGTCGGTTTAATAATATTTAGAGAACATGGTGTGTTTTCATAACCGTGAACCATCAGAAAAACACTGGTGCCATTAAAAAAAGCATGTGATGTGTCGAAGTGGGCGGAGCGCACTGAAAGATCAAAGGCATAAACAGTGTAACGAATGGTAATGGAAGAAGTAGTTTCAGCACATTTCCAGGTGTTTTTATTTATCTTTTGTAGTGCTATCGCCCCCGAATCATCTGATGCGCTAATTTCTGTAATATTTCTTGAAAAATCACGAATCATATAACTACCGGGAATCCAGTTCGGTAAGGATAAAACCTGACCATCAGCAGTGGGTGATAAGATTGAGCACCTAACTTCAAATAGATGTGCTTCTGGATTGATACAATTTATGGTGTATTGAACCGGGAATTTATTTTTCATGTATTAATTATTTTAGATTTATTGTAGTAGTTGAATTTTTATACCCATTTTACTGGTTAGTTGTTGTCGTTCCTGAGTGGTTTTAGGGGCTTCATCCTGATTAATATAAAGCGATTTTATTTCGGCACCTAAATGTATCCATTTATTCATTTTTCCAGGTATCTTAATTTCTAAATTATTATCTGTTAGTTCATCGACTTCAACTACATTGAGTTCGGGCTGTTCATCAATATCGCTAGAATCATCTTCTGCCAGTCTTAATTTTAAAGTAAATTTTTTATGTGATTTGTCAATCTTGGTAAAAATATGGAAACTTTCAATGACTTTTACATATTTTATTTTTTCAACTAAATTACCATTTGGAAGCGTTTCTCTAAAGCGTTTTGAGTATGATATCCCATAACTGATTTTAGTCCAAGTATTAGCACCGACTTGAATACTACGAGTGTTTAGATTATGAACTGCATTTATATTCATGGTTATTGAAATAATTAACTGCATGTAATCCATTCGATCTAAATCACCAATAATTATCATTAACTCATCGATATTGGAATCGTGTGATTTAATGGTGATACTTTTGTCTAAACCGGAAATACGACCATCATCAGCTAAATGCGGTTTTAGGAAAGGGATAACATCGCTGGCACTACGGTGTTTTAATAATATAGTAGTCTCTCTAACATCAT
>CAYOHQ010000100.1:0-10223 GCA_964403805.1 uncultured Thioalkalispiraceae bacterium
CTTCCCATTATTCTCAGTGTTTCACTTCTATTTCTTAAAAATAAAAATAGATTTGTGACATTATTAATTCTAATAATAGTTATGTCATTGTCTGTTCGATTTTTATTTTTTATCGAATATGCTGAAACAGGTTTACTCTATCTTGGAGTTCCATTTTTAATGGGTATTGGTCTACTCTATTTTACTGATAACCGAGATGACGAACGATGGACCCGCGCTTATTGGAATCACTTTAGAGACTCACTAATTATAATGTTAGTCAGTTCAGCAATCTTATTTGAAGGGTTTGTTTGTGTCATTATGTTTATGCCTATTTACTTGTTTATTCAGTTGCTCGTATTCATTGTTGGGTATTTTTCAAATCGTAAAAAAGTACCAACTCAATTGGGTATGCATGGACTGTCTGTTATTATAGTAGTGGCAGCATTAGAAGGAACTCATCCTGATTTATCGTTCAATAGGGATAGTGTTGTTAACGCGACACAAATTGTTAATGCTAGTATTAGTGAATTAAAAAATAACATTCGAGAACCTGTAATATTAACTGGAAACCAGCCTTGGTTTTTAAGTATCTTTCCTAGCCCGGTTAACGTTGATGCTGGCACTCTCTACCCTGGAGCCATTCATAAAATTGACTATGTTTATAATCGCTGGTTTTTTACAAATACTCATACTGGTTACATGTTATTAGAAATGTCCGAAGTCGAAGATAAATATATAAAAACAACAATATTAAAAGATACTAGTTATATTTCTAATTACATAGGTCTAAAAGGAACTCGTGTCGATTTTCGTGTCATTGACAACACCCACACAGAAGTAACCTTGAATATTTACTACACTCGAAAATTAGATCCTTACTGGTATTTTGGGCCTTTAGAACACTATGGAATATCACAAGCAGCAGAATATATGCTTACAAAAATAATTACTAAAACAAGTTAGTTGTATAAGCACATAAAAGTAATGAACATTTTATTATGATGGAATCAGTTAAAAGAATTGATGGCACCAAAACAAATCCTGTTGATGGAAACGTAGTATATGATTATTCCAAAATGTCTTGGAACCTAGGCATGATAATCGCGACAGTAATATTTGTGCCTGTAACGATCACTATTGAAAGTGTATCATTATTTATCATTCTTACTTATTCGACACTATTAATAGGCCATAGCGTTGGATTACATAGAATGATGATTCATACTACATATGAGTGTCCAAAAACGATAGAACGTATACTGGTTTATATCGGTGTATTGGTCGGTATGTCGGGTCCGTTCGGTATAATTAAAATTCACGATATTCGAGATTGGGCACAACGACAAAGAAAGTGCCATGATTTTTTTTCCCATAAAAAACCATATTTTATCGATCTGTGGTGGCAACTTACGTCAAAGTTTGAGTTTAATTTAAAACCGATAATTACAATCGAATCTAAATTCTTTGATGATCCATTTTATCAATTTTTAGAAAAAACCTGGCGTTATCACCAGTTAGTATTTGCACTAATACTGTATGCAATTGGTGGTTGGTCCTATGTCGTTTGGGGCATTTTTGTTCGAGTTAGCATTAGTGTTATTGGTCACTGGACAATCACTTATTTTTGTCACAATCCTGGTCCTGGTAAATGGCGTGTTAAAGGTGCCTGTGTTCAAGCCTCGAATTTACCGGGACTTGGTTTCATAACGTATGGTGAGTGCTGGCATAACAATCATCATGCATTTCCAGAATCTGCTCAAATTGGATTAGAAGCAGGACAGTTAGATCCTGGCTGGAAAGTAATCCAGTTAATGCGATTTTTCGGACTAGTATCAAACATACAATTACCACGTTCGAATAAATATCAAAGTGACTTAGTGTGTGTTGACAATGATCATCAGATTATTGAAACCTCGTAGATTTAATTTATAGTTATTGAGATCAACATCATCAATAACAACCATACCTTCATACCTTGCACTAGTTCAGGAGAACAATCCAAATAATCAATTGAAACTTTTGTCGAATGATAATTCTCTGGCGGAATGCTTTAGAAATAAATATTATTTCTGCTAATATTTTTTATAACTAGTCCTCCAGGTATACATGCCATAACCAATAATAATGAATATTATGTTAATAACTCATGAGATTAATTTAATAAATCTGATATATTTTTTATCTATGTATTGATCGCCTGTTTCTTAAGCAGTAGACTACAAATGTACATATCTGTGCATTTATATTCATTCTAGCTAATAAGGAGCTTCACCGTGCAAGGATCGCTAATAGAATTGTCTACTCAACATTTTTTTCTTAATAAATTATTAAGAAAACAAACAAAAAAGATGACAATGCTCGCTGGTTTGAGTCTTGTTATTGTTTCCTGTGGCGGCGGCGGTGGAGGTGCGGTTCCTGCTTCACCTGAACCTGATGGTGAAGTGAATGGTGTAGCATTTATTGGTGTTGTTGAGTCAGGTGACGTTAATGTGTATAGCTTTGATGGTGGGGTTCGTGGAAGTTCACTTGGTTCTGGTAAAATTACCTTAGATAATACAACTGTTGAAGGTTCATATAAAATTGCACTTAAAACTCCAAGTAAGAATATTTTGGTTTGTTTAAGCAATGCAACTTATCAAGAAATTACACAAAAGAAACAAATATCATTTGATGTTGACCAAAACCAAGAACTGTGTGCAGTTGAGAAATATGTTAGTGGTTCTACAATTAAAGTTGCATTAACTTACTACTCTCATATTGCCACAGGTTTAGCAAAACAATTAATAAGCAAAGGTGAGTCTGTTAATAATGCAGTAACGAATGCCAATCAGGAAATATCAGCTTGGGCTGGTTTTAATATTAATCAGAATACACCGGTAAATATTAATGTGGCACCAACCGTAGTACCTGGTGTTGTATTACCGGTTCATCGGGCGGGTTTTGCGAATGCTGCTATTTCAGTTTACAGTGGTTGGGTAAATGGTCGGGCAGGTATTGGACCGTCCTCACCAAAACGATTTAAAACCTTTAATTCTATTTTGTTTGCTCAACGTGCTTACGATGATATTGTCTCTGATGGTTTGCTTGATGGACAATCTGCAAATGGCCCAACAGGACTTGGACCAGTAACGTTAACTACCAAAACATATCGTCGCGATATTGCATTAGATATATTAGTTATGGCGAACAACAAAAATAATCTTTCTGGTATCAACTTAAAAGAGAATAGTGTTCCAGATCATAGCTTAACCTTATTTAATAACGCGAAAGCATATTCATTTTTTGATAACCCCGATTCACTAGAATCAAAAAAATCGAGTTTGAATATATTTGGAAATACAGCATCTGGTGGTGCTTTAAACAGCACAGCACCAACATTAAATAATTTTATTGTTCCTGATATACTTTCTGGTGATGTTAATCTAGCAGCCTCATTAACCGATATAAAAAACCAGGCAGTGTCTGTTGAATATAAGTTGATCAATAATTCATTAACGCCTCCTGTAGATGCTCGTATTGAAATATTCGATAAATCAGTAACACCTAGTTTAGATTTAAGCCGGACAGTTACAACTTTGAAGACTGTATCGAATAATTTTATTGATGATGCAAATTATGAAATAAAAGTTTTGATTAATGGTGTTCAAGCTTTTTCTAAGGCCGGAATTATTATTCAAAATGTCGATACAAAAATTGTAGGACCTGATGCAGTAACAACATCAAATACAGTTAATGGTATATTTAATCTTGTTGCCAGTGTGACTAATTCTGCTGGAATTAAATCAATTAGTTTAGAAATTGATGGTAATGCCAGTGATATTCCAGTTAGTAATTTTACATCGCTAGGAACAAATAACGTTCCAATTTTTCGAATAGATACAACAACTTTAGCTAATGGGCTTCACACATTTGTAATGGTCGTAACTGATACTGTTCCTTTAGAATCACGTTCGACAGCATTATCATTAACAGTAGCCAATTAATGTATTGTTTTCAGCAATATTAGTCTTGTATATTTTGATAATGGACTTTTTACTTGTAAAGGGAATTATTCATGTGCTTTATTCAACGAAATAAAACACACAGTCTGCGAGTTTTATTTTTACTATTTGTATTGTTACAGCTACAAGGCTGTGGTGGTGGAAGTAGTGGTGGAGGTACACCTTCAGTTACTGATACAACCCCCAATGAATTTTTTTTTACTGAAGTACTTAATGCTAGTTTAAATAAAGAATATATTTCAAATTCAATTACTATCGATGGAATTAATTCAGCTACTAGTATTAGTATTATCGGTGGCGAATATGCTATAGATGGTGGAGCATTCACTAGTTCGAACGGTACTATTTCAAATGGGCAATCTATTCAAGTTAAACAAATATCCTCTAGTTCTACAGCAAGTACTTCTAATGTAACATTGACTATCGGTGGTGTTAGTGGAATATATAGTGTTACCACTTTTGATCAAGATATCGAACCGGATACATTTACCTTTACGCCACAAACCGATGTATCATTAAATGCCGTTATAATCTCAAATGCAATCACTGTTTCCGGTCTGAATGTTGCTGCCTCAATAAAGGTATCAAGTGGTGATTATTATATTAATGATGTACTCAATGCTTTCGATACCGTTGTTAATGGGGATGTTGTTAAAGTTCAGGTGACTGCTTCGAATTTACGAAACACACCAGTAACTGCTAATTTAAGTATTGGTAATGTGAGTAAACCATTCACAGTAACAACAGTAGTTGGAACCATTAGCGCCATAACGACTCCGGGGATACTCAATTTAGTTGAATCACCCACGGCTGTAGAATCAACAATTTTAGTAAAATTATCCAGCAAACCTGCTGGTGGTAGCGCGAATGTCGTATTTGATGTTGCAAGCTCAAAAACAGCGGTGGTTACAGTTTCTCCCGCTTCTGTTACCTTAACTCCACAAAATTGGGATACCGGAGTTACAGTAAAAGTATTGGCAGTTAATGATAACTTTGCGAATAAAGGGCAATTTTCAGATATAACATTAACAATTAATAGCACATTAACGACTGATACATCAGGCTATTCAGCTCTCCCGGTTACATCCATTCGTGTTAATGTTACTGATGATGATAACGCGGGAATTGTTACCGAGACTATTGCGGGTGTTCCAACAGTCAATCTTAACGGTGTTAATGAGGGTGTTACTAAATCGTTTAATGTCCGATTGCAATCAGAACCGAAAAAAGACGTTACTCTTACGGTGCTTAGTAGTAATCAGGCTGTAGCAAGTGTTAGTGCCGCGACCACAACATTAACCTTTAAAGCAAAAACGAATTCGATTCCGAGTAATTGGAAAAATCCACAAAAAGTCAGCTTTACAGCAGCGATTGATGGTGTTTTTGATTCGGATAAAACCGTAAAATTGAATGTAAAGGTTACCAGTCCAAATGATACCACGGGGTATGTTCAACCTTTAAATAAAATTATTTCAGCAACAATTGTGAATATCAACCCACCGCATACAGTGTCTGATGGAAAAAGTTTTTTACAATTTTTAAACAAATCAGCTCCTAGAAATAATGAAGATGCTGCCGCTGGTGCTGCTTATTATGCTGCAGTAGATCCAAATAGTTATCGTCTTACATTAGCTGAATTTAAAGCCTTTAATAATGGCTTAAGTGATGCACAAAATGCAGTTTACGTTAATGATGCGGATCTTGGTTTTGGTCGACGTATGTATTTAACAACCAGTCCAGATGGTACAGTGGCCAGTTGTGTAGAAAATTACACACCAAAATTAAATGGCCAGCCGAATGTTAATGCCGATGCTGCTGAGAAATTAGCTTTAGCGACCACGGGTAAACCCGCAGACATTATTGCAACCGTTTGCATGGAATATTCAGGAACGCCTGGATCCGTTAGTGGTGGCGGGACAACGGCGGGATTACTAACAGGCCGAAAATTTGTTAAGTTCTTTAGTTATGCCGGTGATGGATCACGAATTACACAGGCAGATTTAGATGGGCAAGGACTTAAAACTCAACCGGGATTATGCAATACCTGTCATGGGGGACAGGGTAATTCGCTACTGGCGGATGGTAGTTACCCATTTAAAGGTAATACTGGAGCACACTTCTTACCGTGGGATTTAGATACCTTAGTGTTTGATGCCGATCCTGCTCAGAATTTAGTTGTAAGAGACAGTTATGAAACAATATTAAGAGATTTTAATCAAGGTGTTTTAGCAACGTATCCACAACCAAAAACATTTAGTTTTAAAGGTAATGTTGCACTTCCATCAGGTGTAACTACACAGTCAGTTACAAAAACATCAGTAACAGTTTCAGGGGTTGGTTTAGTAACTGATTTTATTTTTTCAATTGATAATGATGGTGCAGGCGGACCTGGAGTTGTAATAGGTGATGCCTATAATTTTCCGACGGGTTTTAATCTGGTTACACCTAAAGCACCACCGACTGGCTTTCCTAACGTGTATACTAGTGTAGGACTATTTAATAATGCCAATGTAACAACGACAGGGATTAAAGATTTATATAATTCAGATAATGCTTTTGGTAAGTATCTTGATGTAGTTGGTGGGCCTGCAATTGTAAACGGTAATATTACAGGGAATGTCATTGGAGATAGTGATGGCTATGTTAATAACGCAGAATGTGTGACTGGTGAAGTACCACAAACAGGACTTGGAGACATTAGTTGCATTGATCCCAATGGCGTGTGGACCTTACAGGCTACAAATGGTGGTCCAGCAGGTAGTTTAAAAGCATGGTCAATTCATTTTAATGGTATACCTGATGGAGCCTATCTTCCAGCATCTGTAGAATTAATTCGAGGTTGGTATGGTGGCCTTGATGCAACTGGAAAACTCAATCCTAATAAGTTTAATGGTGCATTTATCCCGGATGGTTGGAAAGATATTAACAATCCAGGTGCTGCTGCTAGTACTGAAGAATTATATACTAAGGTAATAGCGCCGACTTGTCGTGCTTGTCATGTACAACGCGGTACGATGGCTGATAATGATATTAACTTTTCAAGTTATTCTAAATTTATTAAATTTGCTGACCGAATAAAAAGTCTAGTTTTTGATAAAGGCATAATGCCGATGGCAAAAAGGACTTATGATAATCATTTTTGGAATAGTACTAAACCCGATATTTTGGCAAAACATATGCCAGGTTATGTGGTGGGGCAAACTTTATTAAAGCCAGGCAGAAATATTGCCAATGCAGGCATTGCTCGTGTTGGAACATTGGCTGTTCATGCACCTGATCCTGCACTGAGTGAACAACCGGTTACAGTAAAACTGAATGGTAGTGCAAGTTTATTTCCGAATAAAATTAATGGTTATCTATGGACTGTGACAGCACCTGATGCATCACCTGTTACAGTAACAAGTGATCCTAGTGAACTTAATCTGGCAATCAATTCAAGTTTTAAAGTAATTCAAGAAGGTACTTATAAAATTCAACTTGATACTAGCAGTAATGGGACAGGTTCAGTATTAAATGGCATGTTAGCCAACACAACAGTCGACGCTTTAATTGCCCAAAAACCAGTGTCTTTTAAGGGTGAAATAATTAATTATGTTTCACGTGCTAACAGAACTGGTATTAATTTTGTGAGTTCTATAATGACATGTACTTCTGGACGTTGTCATGGTGGAGAAAATTATGTCGATAGTCTTGTCAGAAGAACTGGTCGAATCAATTTTTTAAGAGTTCCAAATGATGGTGTATCCTTACCAACTGTAAATGATCAAAATGAGAATTATCGACTAATACGAGATAGAACGGATATTCTTTTACCACTTGATAGCTTAATCATTCAAAAAGGATTAAACAAAGTCAGTCATGGTGGATTAGGACGATATGAAGGTAGCACTGGTGAAATGGCTATATGGTCTGAAACCAATGTTATAACAACGGTTAACCCCGATGTTATTGGATTCAAAAATTATAGTACTTTTCTTCGTTGGGTTTTAGAAGGCGCTAAAAACAATTAATTTTAATTGTTTATTAACAAATATTTAACTTTTCAATTTTATTCGGAACATAATAATGTCAATCAAAAAATTAATCCCCATTAAATATCATTATTTGTTGTTAATTATAATAATGAGTTTTTTTTTACAAAGTTGCGGTGGTGGTAATAGCGGTACTACAGTACCTGTTACTAGTGATTTAACGCCTGATGAATTTATTTTTAACCCAATAGTAGACGTTAGTTTAAATGTAGTAACATTATCAAATGTAATAACAGTATCCGGCATTGATGCGGCAGCGCCTATTAGTATTATTGGCGGAGAGTATGCAATTGACGGAAATAGTTTTACCGATATCAATGGAACTATTTTAAACGGTCAGTCTGTACAAGTTAGACAAACTTCTTCTAATTCAACTGCCAGCACAACTGATGTAACGCTGAGTATTGGTGGTATGAGTGCTAAATTTAGTGTCACAACGGTAAATTCCATTTTTAGAGTGACACCGGCAAATCTGGATTTAGGTGATATTAGTGAAGGTACCAGCAGTACATTTACCGTTAAACTACGATCACGACCAACAGGTGATGTTGTCTTGTCTGTCGCAAGTAATTTAGTAGATCAAGCGACTGTTGATAAAACTTCTTTAACATTTACAGCTTTAGATACTGGTGGTGTTAATAGCTGGGAAGATCCGCAAACTGTGACTGTTAATGGCGTTGATGATAAAAAAGTGGATCCAGATACCTTGGTTAAAATTAATGTAAAAGTTTCCGCGAGTACCAGTCCTGGTTACCCTGTTAATGCCAATACTGCAATAACTGCCAATGTTGTTAATATTCACAGCAGTGTTCCGGGTGTATATATTTTTCCATCCAAATCCAATGTTGCGTTAAACACACCAATCACCTCGATAAAACAAACGATTATTGGCACCAATGTTGCGGTTCCATTAACATTGGGCAGTAATCCCGGTGATAAGTATTCTATCAATGGAGGCTCATTTTTAGCTGAAGATTCAGCTAAAACCGTCACAGTTATTAATGGCGATACTATTCAACTGCAACAACTATCATCATCACTATTTTCAGATCCGAAAACTGTGACAGTGACAATTGGTGGTGTAAGTTCATCCTTTAAAACGACGACATTAGCGAAAGACATAACACCCATTCCATTTCCAATATCCGCAATTATTGATGCTGAACTTGGAGTAACAGTATCTTCAGCAGTAATTACGGTATCAGGTGTAAATACAAATACACCAATTAGCGTTAGTGCAGGCGCTGGTAATTCTTTTACGATTAATGGTTTAGCGAACAAAACCACGGTGGTTAATGGAGACAAAGTAATTGTACAATTAACATCAGCCACAACTCTGAATACACCAAAATCAGTAACATTAACTATAGGAACTGAGAAAGCAACATTTACAGTAACAACGATTTTGGCATTACCGAAAATTGTTGTATCGCCAGCTAGTCCTACAACCTTGAATTTAACTGAGTCAGGTGCAACAACGCCAGTTACTGCGGGATCGTTTAGTGTCAAGTTGGCTTCTAAGCCTACGGGGTCTGTAACTATCAATGCATCGAGCTTGAACAGCAGTATTGTGATGGTAAATCCGTCATTCGCACCAATTACATTTGATGCAACAAATTGGAGTAGTAATAAAACAATACCAATAACCAGTGTTGATGATAATATAGCAGGTGGTACCCGAACAGCATCAATCAAAGTAACGGCATCTGCTATCGGGACAAATTATGCAAATCTTACAACACAAGGTGATGTTGCCGTTGCTGATGATGATGTTGCAGGTGTCATAATAACACCTGTTAATTTGGTAAATATTATTGAAGGCACGACAAAAACATTTACAGTAAAACTTCAATCAGAACCATTGGAGAATGTTGTTTTGGATTTAACAGTAACAAACGCTACTGGACTAACAAATAGAGCGGCTGTTGATAAAGTAACATTAACGTTTACAAAAGCAACCAGAGCCGGAAATGCAATCGTTCCGAGTAACTGGAATATATCTCAAACTGTAACCGTAACCGCTGTCGATGACAAGGTCGCAGCCGGCAATGAGCCTGTAAATATTAACTTGAAAGTTAATACTATTGATTCAACAGGTTATAATTCTGCTACACAAAACAAAACGATAATCGCAAATGTTATCGATATTCAAACAGCAGAAACAAAAGATTTTTTACAATTTTTAAATAAATCTGCACCGAGAAATAAT
>CAYOHQ010000101.1:0-10128 GCA_964403805.1 uncultured Thioalkalispiraceae bacterium
TATTAGTGGTTGCAGCTGATGATGGTGTGATGCCACAAACTAAAGAAGCAGTGCAACATGCAAAAGCAGCTAATGTACCGTTAATTATTGCAGTAAACAAAATTGATAAACCGGAAGCTGATCCAGATCGCGTTAAAAATGAACTTGGTACGGAAGATGTTATCCCTGAAGATTGGGGTGGTGAAACGCCGTTTGTTCATGTCTCTGCAAAAACCGGTGAAGGGGTTGATACCTTACTGGATTCAATTTTACTACAATCAGAAATGATGGAGTTACAAGCTGATTCTACTGGTAGTGCACGAGGCATTATAATTGAATCTCGTCTGGATAAAGGTCGTGGACCGGTTGCGACTGTTTTAGTACAAAAAGGCAGTCTTAAAATTGGTGATATTTTAATAGCGGGCCTGGAGTTTGGTCGTGTGCGTGGAATGGTAAATGATATCGGCACATCAATAGAAGAAGCGGGGCCTTCAATACCGGTTGAAGTTCTTGGTCTATCCGGTATTCCCAGTGCCGGCGATGAAACACTCGTGGTTCCTAATGAACGCAAGGCTCGGGAGATTACCAGTTTACGCCAAAGTAAAAAACGTGACTTAAAATTAGCTCGACAACAAGCAGCAAAATTAGAAAATATGTTTTCTAAAATGGAAGAGGGTAGCCTTGAGACTCTTAATGTTGTTCTTAAATCAGATGTTAATGGCTCAACTGAAGCAATTTGTGAATCATTGACTAAATTATCCACTTCAGAAGTGAAGGTAAATATTGTTGCAAGTGGAGTTGGTGGTTTAACGGAGTCTGATGCAAACTTGGCAATGGCTTCAAGTGCAATTATGGTTGGTTTTAATGTAAGGGCCGATGCTAAAGCAAAACGTGTTATCGATGAAGAGGGTGTTGAATTACGCTACTATAGTGTCATTTATGATTTGATTGATGATGTCAAAGCCGCTATGGGTGGCTTGTTGTCACCTGAAATACGAGAAGAAATTATCGGTTTAGCTGAAGTTCGAGATGTCTTTAAAGCGCCTAAAATTGGTGCCGTTGCAGGTTGCATGATTACTGAGGGCGTTGTTAAACGCAGTTGCCCAATTCGTGTATTACGCGAAAACGTTGTTATTTATGAGGGTGAACTGGAATCCTTACGTCGTTTCAAAGATGACGTTAACGAAGTTAAACAGGGAACAGAATGTGGTATCGGCGTTAAAAATTACAATGATGTTAAAGCTGGCGATCAAATTGAAGTATTTGAACGTACTGAAGTGGCTCGAACTCTTTAAGTATTATCAAAATAATTTTCGCTTAATATAGTTTTTCAACTTTTCGTCTTATCTGACTATGCCAAAAGAATTTGCCCGTACTCACCGATTATCACAACAACTTCAAAGAGAAGTTGCTGTGTTAATCCAGAATGAGATTAAAGATCCTCGTATCAATTTTATTACGGTTCAGGATGTGACAGTATCTAAAGATTTATCAATTGCAAAAATTTATGTTTCATCATTAGATGAAAGTCAAACAGCAGAAGTTATTATAGAAGTTTTGACTAAAGCAGCCGGTTTTCTTCGCCATGCTTTAGGGAAATCACTAACGCTTCGCAAAGTTCCTGAGCTCCGTTTTTATTATGACGATACTATTGTAAAAGCTCGCGAGTTATCTGATTTAATTGACAAAGCGATTGATGACGATTCAAAAAAATAATGGCACGAAGAAATAAACAGGGCAGGTCTATAAATGGCATTTTATTACTGGATAAACCTGTTGGTCTAACTTCAAATGCGGCGCTTCAAAAAATTAAACGTTTATTTAATGCTAAAAAAGCCGGGCATACCGGCAGTCTGGATCCGCTTGCCAGCGGTTTATTGCCCTTATGTTTAGGTGAAGCCACAAAAATTTCTGGTTACTTATTAAATGCGGATAAAAAATATCAGGCAATTTGCAAACTTGGTGTAACAACCACGACAGCGGATGCAGAAGGTGATGTTATTCAGATATTACCCGTACCTGAACTTGATTCTAAATCAATTGAAAAAGTGTTAAAAAAATTCATTGGTGAAATTGAACAAATTCCCCCCATGCATTCTGCATTAAAACAAAATGGCCAACCCTTGTATAAACTTGCACGGCAAGGAATTGAGGTAGAACGAACTGCAAGACTAGTCACGATATATTCACTGAATTTAACCAAAATTGAGGACGATAATTTATTTCTTGATGTTCATTGTTCAAAAGGTACCTATATTCGAACTCTCAGCGAAGATATTGGCCATGAACTCGGGTGTGGAGCTCATTTGGCAGGGCTGCGTCGAACTACAACCGGTCCTTTCGATATTGAACAAGCTCACGGTATAGAACAACTTGAACTACTGGCGGAAACTGGAATGGATCCACTTGATGCCCAATTACTCCCAATGGATCGTGCTTTGGAGCACATTCCAGTAGTCAATTTAACCGATAATTCAGCTTATTACATAAAACAGGGTCAAGCTGTATTGGTGTCAAATGCACCTACCGATGGTCTGGTTCGACTGCTGAACGAGCAACATTTTCTCGGAATTGGTCATATTCTGGATGATGGCCGAGTTGCACCAAAACGCCTAATAAATGATTAACTTGCTTAAAGTGCTCTTTGAACTCAATATTAGTCAAATTTAAACTATTTATGAATAATTAAGTGTATTTAACTTGTCCTGAGTACCTTCAGGCGGTTAAAATAGCGGGCTTATTTTAGGTCTAAGTTATTGTAATTATAACTGTTACAGGAGTCAGAAATGTCATTAAACGCCGAACAAAAGGCAACAATCGTCAGTGATTATAAACAATCCGATGGCGATACCGGATCACCTGAAGTGCAGGTAGCATTGCTATCCGCTCAAATTGATGGCTTGTCAGGTCATTTTAAAGAACACCTTCATGATCATCATTCTCGTCGAGGTTTATTGCGCATGGTTAGTCAGCGTCGTAAATTGCTTGATTATCTCAAAAACAAAAATGTTGAACGTTATCGTGATTTAATTTCACGTCTTGGCTTACGTAAATAAAATCTACTTATATAAATTTACTACTTTAAGGTAATTACATGACTCCTGTAACAGTTGAAGTTCAGTACGGTGATCGTACTTTAAAATTAGAAACCGGTGAAATCGCGCGTCAAGCATCAGGTGCTGTGATGTGTAGTATGGGTGGCACAGTCGTACTGGTCACTGTGGTTGTAAAAGATGAAGATGTCGAAGGTCGTGACTTCTTCCCAATGACAGTTAATTACCAGGAGCGAACTTACGCTGCCGGTAAAATTCCAGGTGGTTTTTTAAAACGAGAAGGTCAATCCGATAGTGATACTCTTGTTTGTCGACTGATTGATCGGCCAATACGTCCATTGTTTCCAGATGGCTACACCAATGAAATTCAAATTATTGCCACTGTTATTTCACTCGATGTTGAAGTACAACCGGATGTTGTAGCAATGATTGGCGCTTCTGCTGCACTTAGCATTAGTGGTGCACCATTCACATCACCTATTGGTGCTGCACGTGTGGGATATAAAGAAGGTCAATATACGCTGAATCCTTCGAAAGAAGCGATAAAAGATTCCGATTTGGATTTAGTAGTAGCCGGTACTAACGGTGCTGTTTTAATGGTTGAATCAGAAGCCAAGCAACTCTCTGAAGAAATCATGTTAGGTGCTGTGATGTTTGGTCATGAAAAACTCCAACCTGTAATCGATGGTATTAATGAACTTGCCAAAAAAGTGGGTGTTGAGCGAACTGTATTTGTACCTAAAGAAGAAAACACCGCATTAACAGCCGCTGTTTCAAGTGCTGCAGAAAGTGATTTAGCTACCGCGTATAAGATTAGTGAAAAATTACCGCGTTACACTAAACTAACTGAAATCCGCTCAGCACTGAAAGATAATTTAACAGCTGATGATCAATACTCACGTGATGAAGTTAGTGAAACAATTGAAGCCTTAGAAAAGAAAATCGTTCGTGGTCAAGTTATTAATGGTGAGCCTCGTATTGATGGCCGAGATACACGAACTGTTCGTCCAATCACAGTTAAAGTGGGTGTGTTACCACGAACACATGGTTCAGCATTATTTACCCGTGGAGAAACTCAAGCTATTGTTGTGACAACATTAGGTACTGAGCGTGATTCACAAGTCATTGATGCTTTAGAAGGTACCTACCGCGAACCCTTCATGTTGAATTATAATTTTCCACCATACTGTGTTGGTGAAACCGGTATGGTAGGCCGTCCAAAACGTCGTGAAATTGGTCATGGTAAATTAGCCAAGCGCGGTGTTGCCGGTGTTATGCCGAATTTTGAAGAATATCCTTATTCGCTTCGAGTCGTTTCTGAAATTACGGAATCCAATGGTTCGTCATCAATGGCATCTGTTTGTGGCTCCAGCTTATCGATGATGGATGCAGGTGTGCCATTAGCTGCGCCAGTTGCTGGTATTGCCATGGGTCTGATTAAAGAAGGTGATAAATTTGCAGTGCTTTCTGATATCCTGGGTGATGAAGATCATTTAGGCGATATGGACTTTAAAGTTGCCGGTTCTGAAACCGGTATAACTGCCTTACAAATGGATATCAAAATTGATGGTATTACTAAAGATATTATGGAAGCCGCTTTAGAACAAGCTAAAGAAGGTCGTTTGCATATATTATCAATTATGAATGCGGTACTTGATAAACCTCGTGACGAAGTTTCTGAGTTTGCACCGCGTTATACTACCATTAAGATTAATCCTGATAAGATTCGTGATGTTATTGGTAAAGGTGGTGCAACAATCCGTTCAATCACTGAAACAACCGGTGCCAGTATTGATATCACCGATGACGGTATTGTTAAAATTGCATCAATCGATCGTGCCGCCGGTGATGAAGCGCGTAAGCAAATTGAACAAATCACAGCCGATGTTGAAGTAGGCACAATTTACGAAGGTAAAGTGGTTAAACTGATGGACTTCGGTGCATTTGTGACTATTTTGCCAGGTAAAGACGGTTTAGTCCACGTATCACAAATCAGTGAAGAGCGTGTTGAAAACGTCAGTGATAAGCTAACAGAAGGTGAAATGGTTAAAGTGAAGGTTCTTGAGATTGATAAACAAGGCCGTATTCGATTAAGCATGAAAGCTGTAATCGCCGATGAGGCTGCTGCTACAGCGAGTTAATATTGTCTGACCCTTCTAAAAGGGATAGCTAGAAAAGGGGCTTTTATAGCCCCTTTTTTTGTGTCTAAATATTGAGAAATAGTGCTTAATCTGTTGAAGGTTTTTATGCTACGGACGCTATTGAACAAAAGGAAGGGAATTTTAATTGTGAAATATCGTTTATTTATACTATTTATATGTTTAAATCTCGCCAGTTGTGCAATTACAGCTAAGAAGCACCATTACAGCGGCACCAAGCATAATAATAAAGGTGCGGTTCGAATTGTACATTCAAATGATGTTCATATAGATGGTAGTGGAATTATTTACGGTAATATCCAATCATTGTCTCAATTAAAGAATGTCGAAATTTATAAATTAAAGGCAAACGGAAAAGTCGATCCCGTTAAGCATTTTAGAGTTAGAACATTTAGTAATGGTAATTTTATCGCTGAAAATTTGCCAACAGGACATTATATTATTTCCAGTGTAGAAACAAAAAATAATTTACTGGGATTATATTCATCGGAACAACAAATGGAATTTTATTCAATTCATGTTCCTCAGGCTGAAGTGGTTTATGCTGGAACGTTTAAAGTTATAGTAACGCAGATTAAGGATACTGATAGAATTACAGTAAGCAGAAGTGCCTATCCCACCGAAAAGAAAATATTACAGCATGTGAGTAAAGTTGAGCATGATACTATCTGGTATCGATCATTAAGAGCTCGTATGCGAATACTTATTTAATTTCCAATATTGATTCCAAGCGATAAACGTGATTCGTTACTATTATTTTTAGTGACGTGGTGCACTAAATTGGGCGGGAATAGAACTAACATACCTGCATTTGGTTGAATTTCGACTTCATTTTTATTTTCTATGATTATTAAATTACCTGAATTTTCTGGTACATCAACGTAATAAACAGCAGAATATATTTCATTTCCTTCATCATGTGAATGGGGTAGGGTAATATGCCCTGGTTCCATATAATTAAACCATAAACCGGATTTTAGAGATTTCTTCCCTGTTACTTTCTCGACACATTGAGTGCAATAGGAGAGTACGGTTTGAATTTCTTCAATTAGTTCTTTCGGAATGTAAAAGTTTTCATGTCGGCCTTCAAAGTAGTGACTTTTTTTGGTGTCAGCGTGATTTTTGTATAAGTTGAATTTTTTTAATATATTTTTATTTAATTCGATAGTTGATGGGATATGAAATGTAAATATAGTTGGGGTGATATTCTGAATAGTGTCATTCCCTAACGTCATTTTAGGCGGCATTTTTAATTTTGAAACTTGAGAATAAATTATTTAAAAATTGAATACGTTGTTCAGGTTCGTCAAAATCTTTGGTAATTTTTAGCTTATCCTTGCCATCAAGCTTGAATATTGATGATTGAGTTTGTATTAAGTCAATAATCAGCATTGGGTCAATATTGGGTTTGCTATTAAAAATTATTCGTCCACCTTCGGCACCTAATTCTATTTTTGTTATACCAATATCAGAGGCAAGTAGTTTTAATTTTGTGACTTGAAATAATTTTTTACAAGGGTCGGGCAATAAACCAAAACGGTCGATCATTTCAACCTGCAATTCTTTTAGATCGGTATTATCTTTCGCGCTTGCAATTCGTTTGTATAAAATGAGTCGTTCATGAATATCCGGTAAATAATCATCGGGTATGAGTGTTGGAGCGTGAATATCGATTTCAGCAATTTGCTGATTATCCAAATCAGCATCTGGATGAACACCGTCTTTTAGTGCTTTTACTGCTCGTTCCAGTAATTCGGTGTACAGTGTATATCCTATTTCCTGCATTTGACCACTTTGCTCGTCCCCCAGTAATTCACCTGCACCCCGGATTTCCAGATCGTGAGTCGCGAGCGTAAATCCGGTACCGAGTGATTCAATAGATTCAATTGCCTCTAAACGTTTTTTAGCATTAGCTGAAATTGTTTTGGCTGATGGTATCAATAAATAGGCATACGCGCGATGATGAGAACGCCCGACACGACCACGTAATTGGTATAGCTGTGCTAAGCCGAATTTATCGGCACGGTTAATTATAATTGTGTTTGCACTTGGTATATCAATACCGGTTTCGATAATGGTGGTGCACACCAGAATATTAAACCGTTGATGATAAAAATCAGTCATGACACGTTCTAAATCCCGTTCACGCATTTGTCCATGCGCATAATTGACAGTTGCTTCGGGTAATAGCTCTTGTAGTTTATTAGTCTGACTCACTATGGATTCAACATCATTGTGTACAAAAAATACTTGTCCGCCACGTTTTATTTCCCGTAGACAGGCTTCGTAAATATAATCTTTATTCCATTCTGTAATAAACGTTTTAATAGCCAGACGTTTTTTAGGTGGTGATGCAATGATGGATAATTCACGTAAGCCTGAAACAGCAAGATTCAAGGTTCGGGGTATCGGTGTTGCGGTTAATGTTAAAATATCAACTTTTGAGCGAAGTGCTTTAAACGATTCTTTTTGACGAACTCCAAAGCGATGCTCTTCATCAATAACAATTAGACCCAGTTGTTTATATTCAATAGACTTCTGTAATAATTTGTGAGTTCCAACGACGATATCAACTATACCGGATTTTAAACCTGCTATTGTAGTATCTTGCTCTTTTTTTGATTTGAATCGAGATAGGGAGTCAATTTTTATAGGCCATTCAGAAAAACGGTCTCTAAAATTTTCAAGATGTTGTTGTGATAGTAGTGTCGTTGGCACAAGAACGGCAACTTGCTTGCCTGCTTGAACTGCAATAAATGCAGCTCTCATAGCGACTTCAGTTTTACCAAAACCAACATCACCACAAATTAAATGATCCATTGGTTTATTGGAGCGCATACTGGTCACTACATTATCTATCGCTGTTTGTTGATCTGGTGTCTCTTCAAATGGAAAAGCGCTGGCAAAAGCATGGTATTGCATTTCGTCAACTTTATATGAAAATCCTGTTTGTGCTTCTCTTTTAGCATATATGTCGAGTAATTCTGCGGCAACGTCTCGCACTTTTTCTTTTGCCTTACGTTTTGCTTTTTCCCACTGACCACTGCCTAAGCGATGTAATGGTGCATTTTCGGCTGCAGTTCCGGTGTAGCGGCTTATTAAATGCAATGATGAAACGGGGACGTATAATTTATCATTACCAGCATACACCAGTAATAAAAATTCCATATTACTATTATTAATATTTAAAGTAACCAGACCATGATAACGTCCAACACCGTAATTTTCGTGAACCACCGGTGAACCAATCATTAATTCTGTGAGATTACGTACAACACTTTCAGTATCTTTTTGTGTTTTTCGTCTGCGGCGTTGTAATACTTGCTTACCGAATAGTTGTGATTCACTTATTACTGATATTTTCTCATCGGGAAGCACTAAACCATTTTCTAATGGAAATACAGTAATTGATAATTTATTACTTGAGCTTAAGAAATCCTGCCAGCTATCACATTGTGTTGGTGAAATTTTGTGACCATTTAATAATTCCAGTAGTGTTTCACGCCTGCCGGCAGTTTCAGTAGTGAATAATATCTTGCCATTATTTTTTGTGGTGAAATCACTAATGTAACCAATTAGCTTTTCTAATGGATTTTCACTACGGGCATCCATTGTTAATTCAGGTGGGGCAGTGATTGAATAATTTGTGGCATAGTCTTGTTCGAATTTATACTCCTGCAAAACCACTTGAGGGTATTTTTTTATAGCACTAAAAACTTCATTTGTTTGTAAATACAAATCTCTGGGTTCTAAGATTGGTCGGGATACATCATGGCGTAATTGTTCATAGCGAGAGTTTATCTCAGTCCAGAAGTTATCTGCTGCCGACTCGACACCTTGCATTAAAAACAGTAAACAGGATTGACTTAAATAATCAAACAATGTTTCGGTAGCTTCGAAGAATAAGGGAATATAATATTCAACACCTGCTGGAGAATTGCCTTGTGAAATCTCCTTGTAAATATTGGATTGCGTCGGATCACCTTCAAATTTTTCTCGAAATCGTTGCCTAAAATCAGCAATACCGTCTTTATCCAGAGGAAACTCTTTGGCAGGCAATAATTGAAAGTTATTTATTTTTTTAGTGGAACGCTGGGTTTCCGGATCAAAAATCCGAATGCTCTCGATTTCGGTGTCAAACAACTCAATCCGAATGGGTGTATTACTGCCCATTGGGTAAATATCGAGTATATTACCTCTAACTGTAAATTCACCATGTTCCATTACAGACGAAACACAGTTATAACCACTTTCTTCTAAATTAAGTCGAAACTGTTCTAAATCCAGATCTTGACCAATGTTGATTACCAGACTGTGTTTATTGATATAACTCTTGGGTATCACTTTGTGCATCAGTGTTTGTACTGGCACAATGATTATCCCGGATTTCAGGTTTTGTAATTGATGTAATGTAAATAAACGTTCCGATATAATATCCTGATGCGGTGAAAAAATATCATAGGGTAAGGTTTCCCAGTCTGGAAAAGACATAACCGCTGTAGCGGATTTACCCCGATAAAATTTTAAAGCATATTCGATACGTTGCGCTGATGGTGTATCCGGTGTAACAAGAATTACGGGTGCTGTATATTCCTGAGCGGTATTGCTGGTAACAAGGCCAATACCACTGCCATATAAACTTCCCCATAGCTGGCGTTGGCCACTCTCAGTTGGTGCATTTGGGTGTAACGGATTGTCTGTACTCATTAATCTACATCAAAATCAAAAAAAACGTATTTTAACTTTATTTCTTATTTGTTGGTAGTTAATTAGTGTGGGATATGACTAAAAAAGGACTAATAATTTTAAGTACTTATGGTCAATTATAGTGTAAACAGATTACTAGCGAATTTCCTCAATAGTATATTTTTTTGACATTATTTTGGGTGTGATAAGTGAATAACCCTGAGCTTGCCAATGCGCGAGTTCAGGCATAG
>CAYOHQ010000102.1:0-10113 GCA_964403805.1 uncultured Thioalkalispiraceae bacterium
CAAGTATTCATTTTTCTTTTTATATTTTTAATGAAATTAAAACTAGAAGGAAAGCAACATGGCAGACAGCATACCCGATAAACACGGCCCCTATAATTTTACCTCGGTCATCTACAGTGCGCCCGGGCTAAACTACACTGATCCACAACAACAACAATATAAAATTTTCGAAACAGCAACAGCCGGATACCAAACAAAATACATTGATACCAGTGCATTTTCATCGCTATCGCGTTCCTTCATCTGGCCTTTTGATATTTACAATACACCGATTAATGGTCTGGCTAGAATACCCGATGGCGAAGGACCATTTCCACTGGTCCTATTTGCTCATGGTAATCACTCACCAGCAGAAAACAGCACTCCCGGTTATATCTACTTGTGTGAGTTATTGGCATCGCATGGCTTTATTGCTGCGAGTATCGATGTCAATTTTTTAAATGGTTGGAATTTTGGTGAAAATGATGGTCGCGGTATTATTCACCTCGAACACATAAAACAATTTACACAATGGAATCAACAAGCGGGCCATGCCTTAGCAGGTAAAGTGGATGTCGACAATATTATGATTGTCGGACATTCACGAGGTGCTGAAGGTGTCGGCCATGCCAGTTATTTTAATCGGCTCGACAGCGTGCAACCCGAAACATTTTCGCCGGTAATTGCACTCGATGGCAGTAATGGCCTTGGACCCTACCATTTTAATTTAAAAGCCGTTGCTGCGATTGCACCCACCGATGGTCAATACGTTGCAGTCACCGGCCCAGTGAAAATCGCGGATAATTATTTTCTTATCCACGGTAGCCGGGACAACGATGTCTGGCCATTCCCAGGGCAAAAAATTTATGATCGGGCATACCAACAAGCTAGCCAAACAGTCGCTGACCCAGAAAATACCATCGGGCCATTTAAATCGTTATTGTGGATCCACGGTGCAAACCATAATTTTTTCAACAGCGTTTGGCAACAGGAATCGAGTAATACGATAACTCGAGAACAACAGCAACAAATACTCAGTGTTTATCTAACCGCATTGGCCTTGTTAACATTGAAAAAACAAAAATCGTACCGCGCATTATTAATGAACCACAAATACGCTTATCAGCAAGGCTGGATACCGGCTTCACAAAAACTGGTTTCGCAATTTTACGATTACAATAGTTTTTCGATTCAGAATAACGAGAACCAAAGTAATTTACCCGTTTTAAATAACACCGTATCCGGCTCGGTTGAAACAGTTGGAATAAATTATCAATTGCTAAATATGGATCTCGGTGCAAACAAACATCTCTATCAGGAAACCCGCGGGCTCAGAATAGACTGGCAACAACCGGATTCCGCCTACATCGTGAATCTGGATCCCAATTCATTAGCATCAAATGAATATTCGCACTTGTCATTCCGGGTTGGTCAGTCTTTTGAAGCCAATAATACCGATGGTGTCGATCAAGATTTTAATATTGAATTAACCGATGGTGAAAAATCAACAACCATCAAAGCCAGTGAGGTCACTGATCTGATTTTTCCAGACGCTGTTAACGCACAATGGGGCCGCGAACCGCGCACGGTGATGCAGTCCGTTTTTATTCCAATCGAAGGATTAAAAAATGAAGCCTTGGAACTCGAAGACATCAATCAAATAAAACTAAATTTTAATTTAACAAACAGCGGAACTGTCTACATGGATGATTTGACGTTAATTTCAGACGAACAATCCAAAGGAGAAAATACTCATGACGAATAATAAGATTCATTTTGATTCGATTGAAGTTTTACCCGTGAAAGCAGAAACCGTTGATATCAACAACATGAACTATATCCGCGAAAATGAATCGACTCATTTTCCCGATGTCGCCTTTCTTGTCAAACTGAATGTGAGTGGTGAATTGCCGTCCAACTCAATGGGGCTGCAATTATCATTTGATGACTACTCTGTCAGAAAATACAACCAGCATAAGAATGGCATTTTCTTTAAAGTGTATAACCCGCGATTTCTTACCAAACATTCCGGAAAAAAGATCTATTTTAGTACCGGTGGCAGTGATAAACAGGCAACCGGAATCACATTTCCCGATATCCCGAATCAATCGGCGATAGACAAGCTCATCGAATCGGCAAACGAGATTCCATTAGCCGAAAAATTGCTTAACTAATGTGATTTCCCGTTTTGTTCCAAATTAGGATTCTCCAAAATTTTCCTGATGTGTTAATTTTAAATTTAGGTGAAATACACCAATTACAACAAAATAGATCCGAAAGATTGCAAAGACGTGATTAATAAATATTCCAGGAGTCAGCTGGTGCGTTAACTATTATAAAATTGAAAAATCCACCGATAACGGCAAGACTTTAGTTAATCTAATCAAGCTCTTAGTGCGAATTGACATATCTTGACCAGTCAATTTTAGTTGGCTATACTAAGTTGTATGTCCAACATTAAAGTCAGTTCAAAAGTCGATGAAAAAGCCTGGGAAGATCTCAAGTTACTTGCATCTGAGTCACATCAAAATATCTCCGGGATTCTAACCGAGGCAATTAAAGAATACATTAGTCGACGACGTGTACGTCCAATTGTCCTTAGTGAGCTGGAAAATTCCATGCAGGAAAATGAGGCTTTAGGAAAGCTACTTGCAAAGTGATTTAATTCAATTTTTAAGTTTAGACGAAGCCATTGCGATACATACTCGCATTGTTGAAAAATTTGGTGGTGCTAGTGGTATTCGCGATTTAGGTTTATTAGAGAGCGCATTGTATCGTCCGCAAACCGGTTATTATGATAATCTCCTGCATATGTCTGCAGCTTTATTTGAATCATTATTAATGAATCATCCTTTTATTGATGGCAACAAACGCGCAGCTTTTTTTATGACGGATGTATTTTTACGAATTAATGGTGTAAAGCTAAGTGTTCAGGCAGATGCAGCTCACGATTTTATTGTTAAGCAATTAGAAGAAAAGCAGGTTGATCTGCAAATTATATATGCATGGATACAAGTGAATTCTATTTCTAATTAGGTTTATGGTTGAAGGGCTACGAATAATTTCAAACACTGGATGTGTAAATTTCGATTGTTATATGTCATATTCGAATGTGTTTCTCACAAATTTTACGGGATAATCAAGTTATAGATAGTGAAACTCGCTAAATATAGTTCAATAAAGTTCAAAAATTAAACAAGCACAATGAAACCTTAAGTTAAGCTTAAGATGTTTAGATTATGATCAGCTAGACAAACAAAACAGCCATTTGTATTATTACAGTTAACATAAATGGAATTAAAAAATAAGTCAGGGAAGCTGCATCAGTTAAATCAGTTAATAACAATTAAAAAATTGTTACTGTCGTAATGCTTCCAAAAATTATAAAAACAATCAACACTCCGGGAGCTAATCGTGTTCATTAATAAACGTATTTCAAATAAAATTTTCTTTTAAGTTTTGTTATCGCATTAGCTTCGTGTGGCGGAGGCGGAACCAGCACACCACCACCACCCAAGGTGGTAGCAACCAACCCGGCATCAGAACAAACCGGTGTAGATGTTATTAATTTTATCGACGTTACCTTTAGTGAAACAATTCAAAATGTCGGCAACAATCAGGTTTCTATTTACCCGTTTGATGCCAGTGGCAATGTCAGCACAACACGATTAACATTAACAACCGCATCATTCACCTACAATAGCAACACCAAAACACTCACAATTCAACCACCCACTGACTGGTCACCAGCAACACGCTACCGGGTTATTATCAATGGCATAAAAGACAGTGATGGTAATGTTATGGTTGGTGTATGCAAATGGGATTTTGGCACAATCGGCTTGCTAGAATTTGGTATCGGCAACACCGGCGTCTGCGGCACCGAGCCACCATCAGTGCCAAACGACCCAACAACAGTTAATGCCGTTGCCGGTGATGGCAGCGTCACCATTTCATGGCAAGCGCCAACCAACGGCAAAGCAGTTACCTATTATAAAATAGAAAAATCCACCGATAACGGCAACTGCTTTAGTACTATCGATGGCAACCTGCCTGCCGACACCCTGAGTTATACCGACAACAATGCCCAAAATGGCACCAGTCATATCTATAAAGTCAGTGCCGGTAATGACGTTGGTTTGAGTAACGGTGTAAACAGTAACACTGTCACCCCGAAAGCAATTAAAGTGACCGTGGTACCCGGCGCACCACAAAATGTGAGCGCCACCGCAGGCGACAGTACCGTGACAGTTAATTGGACTGCCCCCATCACCGGCGATACCGTCGCGTATTATAAACTTGAAAAAGCCGTTAATGGCGCGGCATTGTCACTAGTCAAAGATAAAATCCCGTCTGCTACTTTACAATACATCGATACCACCGCCCAAAATGGTGCCAGTCATGTTTATCGCGTTAGCGCAGGTAATGCTATTGGTTTAGGTGTTGCAGTAGTCAGCATTAGTGTCACTCCTAAAGCGGGGATACCGGCGTCAGCATTCGTGGAATTAATGTCCCAATCGCCGCAAACAGGAAACCAATTTGGACAAAAAATGGCATTTAGCCCTGATGGCAACACTCTCGTCATCGGTGAACCTTATGGTGACCCCACCAGCGCCATCGATGCCGGAACAGCACAAGTATTTACCAAGTCCAATGGTAATTGGACCCAAACCCAAACACTCAGCGCACAAACACCAAGAACAAATGAAGGGTATGGCGGGTCTGTTGCAATCAGCCCCGATGGCTTGGTATTGGCGGTGGGTAGTCTTTTAAAAGGTGCTGTCGAGCTCTATACAAAATCTGGCAATCACTGGGTCTATGCACAAAGCCTGATAGCCAATGGGTTAACATCAAGTCGATTTGGAACTTCAGTCGCGTTTCATCCAAACAGTAACTTGCTGGCCATTGGTGTTCTCGACGCTAATCCAAACGGTGTTAGTAACGCAGGTACCGTGCAATTGTTCATAAAGTCGGGTACAACGTGGACATTTGCACAAGAATTAACAGCGTTAGTACCCGCAGCTGGTAATGACTTTGGCGGTGAGTGAACAACTTGGCGACCCATCACCCGCGACCGATGCTGGAACGGTGTATTTATTTACCCTCACTGCTGGCATTTGGTCTTCAAATCAAAAATTGATTTCCAGCAAACCGACAAGCAATTTTAATTTTGGAGGTTATTGGGTTACAAGCAGTGTCCAATTTAGTCCCGATAGTAATACCATCGCGATTGGCGAATCGGGTGGCAACAACGGCCAACTCTTTACGCGCTCAGGGGTGAACTGGAATCACGGACCGGTGTTAAGCGTATCTGGAAGCGGTAGCTTTGGTATTGGCTTATCGTTTAGTGCGAGTGGTACTATTTTGGCGATTGGCGGATATACTGGCGACGGTAATGTCTATTTATTTACGCAATCCGGTGCTAATTGGACATTAAATCGAACAGTATCAGCATTAGTGCCGACAAGGAATAATGGGTTTGGATTTTCCGTCTTTTTTAGTCCGGTTGGCACTGAGCTCGCGGTTTATGAATATCGTGGCGACACCCCCAGCGCAATGGATGCCGGTGTGGTATCTGTCATTGATATTTCGCAACTACCCTGACTTTTCAAAATATCATTCAAGGTGTCAGTTACCTTAAAATTTATGAATAAGGAAATATATAAAAACCGGTAAGAAAATTGAAAAATATCAAAAATTAACAAATTCACTCCAAAGTTATCTGGTGAATGAAATATTTGTGTAATAGATAAATAGCGGTATGATATTAATGGTTAAAAAAAATTTCAATCGACGAGATTTTATTAAATTAGGCTTAGGTTTTATAAGTACATCTTGCATGTTGGTCAGCGCTAAAGAAAAGGAGAGTACAAAAATGGAAGTTGACTTAAATGTAAAAACCAAAGTCACCAGCATGAGTATCCATGAAAAAGGCAGAGAAAATGAAAAACCGAAAACAAACTCCGGTTTTTATCTTGGTCTCATTAATGCCGAAGTTGACTTTAAAAATTGTACAGTAGAAATAGTCATTAATGATATCCCGGTATACCGTTTCATAGAAGGGCAAGAGTCATATCAAACTGAATCAGTAGCCGATTTTTTAATTGCAGGAACCAATAAATTAGAAGTCGTTATTAATCCTGGTGCAACACCGGCAACAGCTCGTGATAAATTTTTAGGTGAAGTGAAAAAAGACATATCCGTATCGACTAGATTAGTTCAATACCAGGATGGTGATTATTTTGATGTAGATCAAGGTAAAACGCTCACATATGCGCATTTTCGAAGTGAGCAGCATAAATCCATTACATACCCTCATATTATTGAAGCCATAGTTGATTTACCTGAAAGTATCCCAACGTGGGCATGGCAAAATAGTGAAAAATTAAATTTAGTAAAGGATCAAGCTCAAATAATTAATTTACTAAATGAACTACGAGATGGCTTCCAAAATTTCAATGGCGCTAAAACATTTAAATTAAATAAAATATCGTATCAAGATAATATAAAAACTCATACGCGGGGTATCGTGCCAACAATGGCAGAATGGGAAACTCAACATATACACGATATCAATAAATATAAAGCAGAAGAAAAAGGTCATTGGGAATTTAAAAAATTAAATCCGGATGATTTAAGTTTACGACTCTGTGCAAATGATAGACTTGTTGAATGTGCCGCGAAAGACTGGATGCCTTTAATTAGAAGCAGTCATAAACTAAGTGATGGCGATTATTTTTATTATAAAACCTATATTGGAAAAATAGACAATCAATTTAAAATCATTCGAGCTGATTTTGCATGATTGTTCAAACAACCCACTATAATAATACATAGAACTTGAAAACACCCCCCTATTTTATTATACTAATACCTCATGCATCGTAAACAGTTGAAACAGATGGAATATTGGCTTTCTAAGCCAAATCGAAAACCGCTTATCATTCGTGGTGCTCGGCAGGTCGGAAAGTCAACTTTGGTACAATTATTTGCTGATCAGCAACAGCGCTTATTGGCTGAAATTAATCTGGAACGATACCCTGATTTAGCAGCGACATTTAAGCAAAATGATATTCATCGAATCATTGATGTTTTTGAATCTTTACCCAAAACAAATCGTATCCAGCCAGAATCTTTGCTGTTCCTTGATGAAATTCAATCGATTCCGGAAGCGATCCCGGTATTGCGTTACTTTTATGAAGATATGCCACAATTACCGGTGATTGCAGCTGGTTCCTTGCTTGAGTTCGTATTATCAGCACATCAGTTTTCAATGCCTGTTGGTCGAGTTGAATATTTACACATGGGGCCAATGACATTCACCGAATTTCTGGATGCACTGGGCGAAGCTAAACTCAGTAGCATTATTCACACCTACACATTGGGAAAAAAAATTGAACCGGTTATCCATCAGCGTTTATTGACTTTATTACGACGTTATTTTTACGTTGGTGGAATGCCAGAAGCAGTGCAGGTGTATGCTAATACAAACCGCATTAAAGACGTTAGTGAAGTACACAATTCTATTATTGAAACCTATCGGGACGATTTTCCTAAATACACTGGTTCCAGAAATCAGAATCGAATTCAACAGGTATTTAATTTTGCAGCACGGAATGTGGGTAAAAAAGTGAAGTACAGTCAATTTTCCCGTGAACATCAATCGTCTGTTATCAAAACAGATATTGAATTATTATGTATGGCGAGAGTAATTTCAAAAGTAATACACAGTCATTGTAATGGCCTACCGCTGCAAGCAGATACCAATGATAAAATATACAAATTGATTTTTTTAGATGTCGGGTTAATGAATGCAATCAGTGGTTTGGGTTGGCAATCAATCACACAAATGCACGATACTTCATTGGTTAATGAAGGTGTTATGGCGGAACAGTTTATCGGGCAACATCTTCAAAATCTTCTGGCAGATTCACCAAACCGCGAATTAAGCTACTGGCTTAGAGAAGGTCGCTCATCGAATGCCGAAGTGGATTATGTTATCGCACTAAATGGAAAAATAATTGCTATTGAGGTTAAAGCCGGTGCAGCTGGCAGTTTGAAATCACTACATCAATTCGTTGGAGAAAAATCAGTATCAAGCGCAGTAAGATTTGATACTAACCTGCCATCAACACAAACAATTCAAACTAAAATTGAACGTGCTAAAAAAACTATCGATGTGAATTACCAATTAGTTTCATTACCATTATATCTGGTTGAGCGATTGCCTGATTTGTTTTAAATTTTAGGAACCTTAAGGCTTCAAGAGGTTGCCCGCTTAAAATAAAAAGCAGATTTATGGGAATAGAAAGTGTTACTCGACTGATTGATTTGTTAAGGCATTTATACCATAATTAGGTATATATTGGTACAATCGAGGTCTATTATGTCTAAAAATACAAGCATAACACTTGGTGATCACTTTGATGATTTTGTCACGCAACAAATAAAAAGTGGGCGTTTTGGCTCTGCTAGTGAAGTTATAAGAACAGGGTTGAGAATGCTTGAAGATGTTGAAACTAAACTCAAAAATCTACGTAATATGTTGGAAGAAGGCGAACAAAGTGGCATAGCTGAATATTCTTATGATGAATTTATTTCTGAATTGGATAACAAAAATCATTGATGAAGTCTTTTAAGCTAACAAATAAAGCTAAAGCAGATTTAAGTAATATCGCAATATACACAGAAACCCAATGGGGTAGAAAACAACGTAATTTATATTTAAAACAGTTTGATACAGCTTTCCATTTACTTGCAGACACACCAACCACGGGTAAAAATTGTGATTTTATCAAAGTAGGTTATCGTAAATTTCCTCAAGGTAGCCACATAATATTTTACAAAAATAGTTCCAGGCATAATATTGTAATTATTCGTATTCTTCACAAGAGTATGGATATTTTATCAAAATTCTATGAACCTTAAGGCTTCAAGGCTTGCCCCCATTGAAATAGAAAGTAGATTTATGGGAATAGTGACGTTTCAAATATACTTAGCTTGCCTGCAAACGCAGCACCATTAACATGTGCATAACTATCAATGCGAACATCAATTACTAAATAATGCGGCGGAACAGCGACTTTTCAGTTGCACTTCTAAAAATAAACATCAAACTATTCTGTAATTAATTATAAAAATAAAATTCAGCAAGATAAAACCGCGCCAATTATTACACAATATCGTACTTGGCTGGACGCGAGTTTACCATCAGTACCGCCAACTAGTGCGGTGGGTAAGGCATTAGCGTATGTGGTTTTCGTGTGTATCACACGAATCTTACAGGGCAATCAGGTTATTTCGGTGTCTGTCACTTGATGTATAAGAGACAATTGGTTTGGTAAATGCATTAATTTAATAAAATAAATCCATATAAGCCACTGGTGATAAAATCGACTTTCCTGTTGGTGGTTTATCAATTAACAATTGATCACCCGTTATTAAAACAGCGTTATCTGTTTGCAGTAGCAAGCTCAATAAATGATTATCACCTTTATCAGGTGCATGGTGTACATTGGCAGGTTCTCTCCAAATTCCATTTGCAACTAGTTCAGTCAGTAATTGTTCAATTTCGTTATCTGTTAATTTGTGTAGTTTAAGCAACTTGGGTCGCAATAGTATCTGTTGATATTCTTGCAATAACGCTGGTGACAACGCAAAAATAATTGAACTATTTAGCATAGCATCAAGAATTCTTACCGTTGGGCTATTGGGAGTGCTGCTTAAAAGACCCGACCCGACAACATTGGTATCAACAATAAAAACATTTTCAGTCATTGTTGACGAGATTGAATGGTTTCATCCAACGCAAGCTTCATTGCATCTTCTTCGTTTAGTGCTGCATTCGCTCTGGCACGAGCAACTAGTTGTTTTGCGCTAGACAGAGGTTTAATACCTCGCAAACGTAAACCTTCTTCGACAATGCTGCCAATTGTTCGCCCGGTACGAGTTGCTGTTTCTTTTAAAGCCTGGTGTATCTCATCATTAAGATTAATGGTTAATCGACTCATAATGCACCTGATATTCTGATGTTTGTCATATAGACACTATAACACCATAACACCAAATAATCATTATTCTATTATATTGTAACGGTCCTTAAACAGTATTTATTCGGCCATTATCTATCTATAA
>CAYOHQ010000103.1:0-10048 GCA_964403805.1 uncultured Thioalkalispiraceae bacterium
ATTTTTTTTTTCATAATTCATCCCTTTTAAAAATGATTTTTAATTATTGTTTTTATCTCTGCTGGACTGGACACAAAAAAATCCGGTTCGCAGTTTTCAAGTTCTTGCTTTGAATCATAGCCCCATAACACGGCTATTGATTTTAAGTTGTTTAACTTTGCTGCATTAATGTCAAAGCTTCGGTCACCTATCATCCAACTCTCTGCTGTAAATCGCTGTTGCTGAATTAAATTTTTAATCAGATCCGATTTTTTTAAGCCAATATCCGCACCGAAGACCTCACTGAAAATGGTATTATAGTCATAATGATTAATTATTTTTTTAGCTAAATCTGTTCGTCGAGATGTACAGATTGCCAGAGTATAAGCTTCTGCGTGTAATGTCTGCAGAATCGACTCTATACCGTCATAAAGATGATTTTCTTTCCAACCCAAATCAAGATAACGTTCTCGAAATTTGAGCACGCATTTCTCAACAAAATCGTCGTTACAATTGGGGACAATTTCCTTAATAGCATAGTCCAGGGGCGGGCCAATGTACTGTGTTAATTCAGACTCATCGACTGGCTTTTGGTCCATGGCGGTTAAGGCATAATTCATACAACGGACAAAACCCAGTTTTGGATCAATAATCGTTCCATCCATATCAAACAATACCAGCTTCATATTTTGAGTAATCCTTCTCAGTTTGCGAGCCTAAAACAGCGTAAAGTAGTATTTAATAAGGATGATTTAGACTTGCTCTAAATATTTGTCACGTTGATATAACATTATTGCGATTTTTTGTAAATCTGTTTTGTAAGCTATTTAGTATTAGTACTACTTAACATATAATAAACAGTCCTTTTAACGTTAACTATAGAAACGGATGTCAGGATGACTTCATTCGCATTCAGTGAAATAATTGCATGGATTACCGTGTTTTTGCTAGTGGCTGCCATTCCGCTCACGATTTTCTATTTCCGATATTTAAACCAGAAAAACTCGGATTCCTTGTTGTCTAAATTACAAGCAAAATCGACTCCTCCGGAACTAAGTAATCCTGTCGATTTAAATTTTAATTTCGACAATAACTGGTCATCTGAAAATGACCACCATGAATATGTTGTTAATGCCGGAACAGAAAAAAAACTCGCCAAGATAATAGTAAAAACAATTGCGCTTAATGGTGAAAGCGGAATGCAAATTAAGCAAATCTCCGATATTTTGGAGCTGCATGAAATCGAGGTTAACTACGCTTTAAATTATTTAGATGATAAAGGTTTTATTGAAATAGTTAACGGTCTTAAAGGAAATATTTTTTACTTAACATCTCGTGGAATTGCCTATTGCAGCAAAAAAGGTTACATGGCTGAAGTTGCATAAAAATCAGCGCCTTTTAAGCTCCATCCCTTATAATTAAACTTATAACACACTACTCAGCTCATTAATAATAATGTCGTTTAAATTCGATATACGTTATTATTCAATACGATACTTAATTAATTAATCTATACACATCAAAACAACACTAATATGAATCCCAGGCTAACGGTGCACCATGTATTAACTGAAGTCATTTCATCGGGGCACTCGCTTGATTTTGCATTACATAAACACAATACCGCAAAAGATCCCAAACACAGAGCATTAATTTCGGCTATCGCCTTTGGCGTTTGCCGCTGGTTACCGAAACTACAAGTTATTGTCAGCTTATTATTAAAAAAACCGTTACGTAAAAAAGACAGTGATGTCCTGATATTGTTATATATAGGACTTTATCAACTACTTGATATGCGCATCGCTGAACATGCAGCTGTTTCAGAAACAGTCACGGTATCTAAAAAATTACGCAAAGTATGGTCCAAAAACCTGATTAATGGTGTATTACGCGAATTTTTAAGACAAAAGCAGACACTTCTCGATGAAGCTGAACAAATAGCAACAGCAAAATACGCTCACCCCGAATGGCTAATTTCGATAATTCAGTCAGCATGGCCAGATGAAGCAGATACTATTTTTAAAACCAATAACATCCAGGCTCCCATGACGCTACGCGTCAATGCTTTGATGACCGATGTAAATCGCTATCGAGAACAATTAGATGATTGCGATAAACAGGCAAATGCAACTCGCCATTCGAATGTTGGTTTAACATTACAAAAAGCTTGTGATGTTATGGAGTTACCGCATTTTGCAGATGGCTTTGTGTCAGTCCAGGATGAAGCACCACAACTGGCTGCTACGTTGTTAAATGCCCAAGCAGATGAACGGGTATTGGATGCTTGTGCCGCACCGGGTGGGAAAACCTGCCACCTTTTAGAACAACAACCGCAACTCAGCGAATGTGTGGCGCTTGATGTATCAACAAATCGAATCTTGCGAATCAACGAAAATCTAACTCGCTTGAAACTTAGTGCCACAATTGTTGATGGCGATGCCGCAAAGCCCGACGACTGGTGGGATGGCAAACTGTTTGATCGAATATTACTGGATGCACCCTGCAGTGCCACCGGCGTTATTCGACGCCATCCGGATATCAAAATATTGCGCCAGGAACAGGATATAAAAGCATTAGTGGCTACTCAGCAGCAAATATTGCACTCTTTATGGCCGTTATTGAAGCCAGGGGGGATGCTTCTATACTGTACATGCTCTATATTACCTATTGAAAACACGGAAGTTATCGAAAATTTTATTAAAATAACAGACAATGCTGCTGAACAGAAAATTGATGCTAAATGGGGAATCCCCCAAAAAGTCGGGCGGCAAATCTTACCTGGATGGTATCCAGATTCGGATGAGCTGAATACGGAGAATATGGATGGCTTTTACTATGCCCTCATATATAAGGTATAACAATAAGCTAATAAGCCAACTCGGTTTTGCATTGTTGTTCGTTAGTCTATTACTCTCGAGTACCAATACACGTGCCGCTCAGTTTACAATTAACTCGGCCAACTCCACTTTAAATGAAAAAGTATATACCTTTAACGCGCACATTGATTACCAATTTTCCAAAGGTGTATTGCGCGCATTAAATAATGGTATCCCTATTTTTATCACAATGGAAATCGAAGTCTATCGCAAACGATGGTGGTGGAATAAAAATATTGCCAGTTTAAAACAAACTTACATGCTTTTATATCATGTCCTTACTGAAAAATTTGTTTTAAATAATCTTAACAGTGGTACGCAAAATAATTTTTCAACACTTGACTCTGCATTGGATGCTCTTGGTAATGTCTCTAATTTACCGTTAATAGATTTAAAACTATTAGCTGATGGTTCAATGCATTTTGTAAAACTTCGTACCTATCTGGATCTTGAATCCTTACCAGGTCCAATTCGCTCACTTGCATATTTAACTCCAGAATGGCGGCTGGAAAGTGATTGGTATATATGGTCACTAACTCCTTAAAAAAAATATTCTCTGGCAGTAAACCAATCATCATTTTATTTACTCTGGTGTTACTCTCATTATATTTAATGGGAAAAGCAACTTATAGCTCAACTAATTTTGGGCAACTCTATCCGGCATTATTAATTATTAATTTATCTGCTATGTTTTTATTAGTTGTATTAATAATTAAGAATCTATATCACCTGGTCGTTCAATATCGAAACCACGAACCCGGCTCCAGATTAACCGCTCGATTGGTTATCATACTAACCATTTTATCAGTAACACCAGTATCGTTAGTCTATTACTATTCACTCGATTTTTTACGCCACGGAATTGATGACTGGTTTAATATTACAGTTGAAAAAGCACTGTCAGATTCACTGGAATTAAGCCAGGCATCATTGGGTTTAAGAATGCGCGAATTAACCAGACAGACAAACACATTTGCAGAGCAATTAATTTCTGTTGAAGATGATTATGCTGCAATCAAATTACATGAAATACGAACTGACAGTACTGCAACAGAATTAACACTGTTTAACTTGAATGGGCGTATTATTGCATCGAGCAGTTTTGAACATGACAATCTTATCCCCACTGGCCTGGCAAACAATACACAATTAAATTTACGTCATAATAATTCTGATGGTGAGCTAATTACTTTAAAAGATAGCGGGTTACTCATTAAAATTGCGGTATTACTGCCAAATTTTAATCCTACTGCAGAGCAACGCGTGATACAGGCACTTTTCCCGATATCCGATCGAATGAATATGTTGGCCGACACCGTGACTAAAACATTCACACATTACCGGGAATTATTATTTTTACGTAAGCCACTTCGAAATGTATTTGTATTAACTTTGTCTCTGGTATTATTACTGTCACTACTAACATCAGTGTGGGCTGCATTTTTCTTCGCCCGTAGATTCATGCAACCAATTTCTGATTTAGTTGAAGGCACACGTGCAGTTGCCGATGGTAACTATCAAAAAAAATTAGACGTTCCCGGTAAAGATGAACTTAGTTTTCTGGTCGGTTCATTTAACCAAATGACAAATAAAATTTCAGCTGCACAAATAGAAGCATCACAAAGCCAAAAACAAGCTGAAGAGCAACGATCGTATCTTGAAGCGGTACTGTCAAATTTATCGTCCGGTGTAATCACGTTGGATGAAAATCATAAAATTAAAACCAGCAATACCATTGCAGAACAAATATTATCCTGTAATTTAAATGAATATCTGGAAAAAAATATAATTGATATCATTGATGACAACACTCACTTACATGCATTTTTTGATATCGTGTTACCGAGTTTAAATTCTAACACAGCGAATTGGAACGAAGAAATTATAATATTTGGCCCGGGCGGCCGACGTATACTACTGTGTCGAGGCACGACACTTCCCGCCAGTGGTGAGACTCATCCCGGGCATGTTGTTGTTTTTGATGACATAACTACGTTACTTCAAGCGCAACGCGATGCCGCCTGGGGAGAAGTAGCAAGGCGGCTTGCCCACGAAATTAAAAATCCGCTGACGCCCATTCAACTCTCTGCAGAACGCTTACGTCATAAATATCTCGATAAATCAAAAATTGACGATCCAGATTTACTGGATAGGTCGACCAACACCATTATCAATCAGGTTGAAACATTAAAAGAAATGGTTAAAGCCTTTTCAGAATATGCAAAAATGCCTTCTCTAAGGCTACGTGATATTGATTTAAATAAATTAATTCTGGAGATTATAACCTTATATAAAGATACCAATACCGGCATTCAATTTGACGATTCACTCGACACCACGATACCAATATTTGAAGCCGACATAGGTCGATTACGACAAGTGCTGCATAATCTGATAAAAAATGCACTTGAAGCTTGTAGTTCAACTGACAAATCAGATAACAAAATATCGGTTAAAACCCATTCCATAGCAACTGAAAATAGTCACTATGTTGAAATAAAAATTAACGATAATGGTCCGGGTATTAGTGATGACGTATTACAGAACCTGTTTGATCCCTATGTGAGTACTAAAGTTAAAGGTACAGGATTAGGCTTAGCAATCGTTAAAAAAATTGTTGAGGAACACAGTGGTGTTATATGGGCTGAAAATTTAGCCGATGGTGGTACTTCGATCGTCATACGCCTGCCGATAATTGGAACCACGACATCAGATATATCGGATAATACACAAAATAATATAGACGAATCTGCTCAAGACTCCGATAATAATGATATTGACGAGGGTAGAAATAATGCAATTGCAGGAGCTTCAAAATAGAACGATACAATCGATGGATAAATTTGAAAATATAAATACAACACCTTATATACTTGTGGTTGATGACGAACCCGACATTCGTAATCTATTAAAAGAAATTCTGGAAGACGAAGGTTACGATGTCGGTGTTGCTGAAAATGGTAAAGAAGCGCGAAAAAGTAAGCAGCGTCATCGGCCCGATCTGGTATTGCTTGATATCTGGATGCCAGATGTTGACGGCATAACAATACTCAAAGAATGGTCAGAAGCTGGAATATTACCGATGCCGGTGATTATGATGTCAGGTCATGGTACGGTTGAAACTGCGGTTGAAGCAACCCGTCTGGGGGCCTATGATTTTATCGAAAAGCCCTTATCACTAGCCAAATTACTGCTAACCGTCGAACATGCACTCGAGTCTGACTCACTGAAACGGGAAAATAGCGATTTACGTGAACACGGCGTAACGCTTGACGAACCCATCGGTAAAAGTGCTCACATCCAAAACCTTCGTGAAAATGTAAAACGTGTTGCGCAGCATGATACCTGGGTGTTAATTACTGGTGAACCGGGATCGGGATTAGGCGTTATTGCACGATACTTACACAAAAATAGTAATCGAGCAGCGAGGCCATTTGTTGATGTTAATGTCGCTTCTCTCTCAAAACAAAATGGTGAAAAAGAATTATTTGGCAGCGAGGTCAATGGCAAAATTACTCATGGCCTATTAGAACGAGCAAATGGCGGTAGTTTGTATTTATGCGATATCGTTGATATGGAGCCTACCATTCAGACACAACTGTTATCAGCTCTTGATACCGGTCAAATTCACCGAATTGGTGGCACTAGCCTTATTGAAATTAATGTCCGAATTCTGGCAGCAACAAATCACAATCTTGCAGAACGAGTGGAAGAAAATAAATTTCGTAAAGACTTATACTTTAAATTAAATGTTGTCCCCATTAATGTACTTGCTCTTAGAGAACACTATGAAGACATTCCGGAATTACTCAATTATTTTGTAGCACGGTATGTTGACCTGGAAAAATTACCCTATCGAAAATTTTCTGTTGCGGCACAAAACCAATTACGAAATCACAATTGGCCCGGCAATTTACGTGAACTTGAAAATCTGGTACAACGCCTGTTAATTACCGGCAGTGATACTGAAATATCATCTGAGGAAGTTAATCATGCGCTTGGTACATTGAAGTCTGATAATGGTATTGACATGAATTTCGATCAACCATTGCGCGAAGCCCGAGATCAATTTGAACGTGCTTATTTTGAACACCATTTGCGAATTCAAAATGGTAGCGTTGGTGAAGTAGCAAAAACCGCAGAACTTGAAAGAACGCATTTGTATCGAAAATTACGAACCCTGGGTATCGATGCAAAAAGTATTACTAAAAAATCCAACCTTTCAACAAAAGAGTAGACGTCTTTAATAATTTAATTACATACTAAAATAGAATAACATTATGAAAATTATAATACTCGGTGCCGGTCAAGTAGGTGCATCACTAGCAGAAAATCTGGTAAGTGAATCGAATGATATAACCATCGTTGACACTAATGATATAGTCCTGCACTCATTGCAAGATCGATTGGATCTTCGAACCGTTGTTGGCGTTGCATCTCACCCCGAAGTGTTAGAACGTGCTGGTGCAGATGATGCAGATATGATTATTGCGGTTACTGATAATGATGAAACCAATATGGTCGCCTGCCAATTAGCCTACACACTATTTCACACCCCAACAAAGATTGCTCGGGTACGTGCAGTTGAATATCTTGATTACAAAGAAAAAATATTTACTCAAGATTCATTACCAATCGACGTTTTAATTAGCCCTGAACAAATTATTACCGATTACATACAACGACTTATTGAACACCCCGGGACACTGCAAGTACTCGATTTTGCTGACAAAAAAGTGCAGCTAGTTGCTGTAAAAGCGTATTTTGATGGGCCACTTGTCGGACATGAATTACGCGATTTACGATCACACATGCCCGGCATCGATACACGTGTTGCGGCAATATACCGTCGAGGACAAGCCATTATCCCGATTGCCGATACCGTTATTGAACCGGATGACGAGGTTTTCTTTGTCGCAGCCAGAAAACACATTCGCGCAGTTATCAGTGAGCTGAGACGATTAGACAAACCCTATAAACGGATCATAATAACCGGTGGTGGTAATATCGGTACACGAACTGCAAAAGTTCTAGAAAAACATTATCAAGTCAAGCTGATTGAACACAATCCGATTCGAGCCAGAGCCATATCAAATGAATTGGAACGCACAATCGTATTACTCGGTGATGCAGCTGACGAAGATTTACTAATAGAAGAAAATATCAGTAACACCGATGTTTTTTGCGCCTTAACGAATGACGATGAAGCCAATATATTATCTTCTATGTTGGCAAAACGACTTGGTGCTCGTAAAGTAATGACCTTGATAAATCGTACTGCCTATGTCGATTTAATTCAAAGTGGCGATATCGATATTGCTATCTCACCACAACAGTCAACAATTGGTAGCTTATTAAAACATATCAGGCGTGGTGATGTAGTCCGGGTTCATTCATTACGACGCGGTGCTGCTGAAGCAATTGAAGCTATTGCACATGGTGATCCTGGAACATCAAAGGTGGTTGGTAAATCTGTCAGCGATTTAAAGTTACCAAAAGGTACAAATATTGGTGCCATAGTACGCGGTAATAAAGTTATTATTGCGCATCATGATACGGTTATCGAATCAGAAGATCACGTTATTCTATTTTTGATCGACAAAAAACACATTGCTGCAATTGAACGCCTGTTCTCGGTTGGCTTAACTTTTATTTAATTTGATATAAAATGCAAATTTTCGTAATACAACGTATTCTCGGGTTACTTCTGGTTATCTTCAGTTTTACGCACCTACCACCAATGCTAGTAGCATTTATTTATTATGATGGTGCATTTGTCCATTTTTTTCATGCCGCTGCTGTCACTTTAATCACCGGATTAGTAATGTGGCTTCCAGTTAAAAATTATAAACGCGAACTCCGAAAGCGTGATGGCTTTCTTATCGTTGTTTTATTCTGGTTTGTGTTGAGTGTTTTTGGTGCCATACCACTTTATTTGTTTGACGAATTAAATATGTCGGTAGTAGATGCATTTTTTGAATCTATATCCGGTTTAACGACTACCGGTGCCACAGTTATTACCCACATAGATGGCCTACCAAAATCAATTTTATATTATCGACAACAAATGCAGTGGCTTGGCGGCATGGGAATCATCGTTTTAGCTGTAGCCATTATGCCAATGCTCGGTATTGGCGGCATGCAACTCTATCGAGCTGAAACACCCGGTCCAATGAAAGACAATAAGCTAACCCCTCGAATAACAGAAACGGCTAAAGCACTTTGGTATATTTATCTGTTTCTAACTATCGCTTGTGCCGCGAGTTTTAAATTAGCCGGTATGTCTACTTTTGATGCTATTTGTCACAGTTTTAGCACTATCGCAATCGGTGGTTTTTCAACACACGATCAAAGTATGGGCTATTTTAATGGTCAACCAATGATTGAGCTTGTTGCTATTGTTTTCATGATTTTAGCAGGCATGAATTTTGCGTTACACTTTTCAGCCTGGCGCTCACGAAGTCTGAAAAAATATTTTCATGATGCTGAATTAAAAGTATACATTTTAATTTTAGTTATTATTTCTTTAGTCATTAGTATTTATTTGATTCAACAACATGAATTTGATAAAGCATCGGATGACATAATTCATGGCGTTTTTCAAACTGTGTCGATTGCCACCACCACAGGTTACACCACAACAGATTATTATAACTGGCCCAGTTTTGTACCCGTCATTTTACTCTTCTTAAGTTTTATTGGTGCTTGCGCCGGTTCCACTGGTGGTGGTATGAAGGTTATTCGATTTTTATTACTATTAAAGCAGGGCTTTCGTGAATTACTTCGTGTTATCCATCCGAACGCCGTAATTGCAATTAAGGTGGGTGGCAAACCACTACCTTTTAGTGTTATTGACGCCGTTTGGGGATTCTTTTCAGCCTACATAGCCTCATTTGTCATTATGATGCTACTCCTGATGTTTACCGGCCTGGATCAAGTCACTGCTTTTTCAGCAGTTGCGGCAAGCATGAATAACTTAGGCCCCGGTCTTGGCAGCGTGGCACAAAACTACGCTAATATTTCAGATTCGGCAAAACTAATATTAGGTTTTGCCATGTTGTTAGGACGGCTTGAAATTTTCACCTTACTGGTATTATTAATGCCATCATTGTGGAGAAATTACATCGATATAATTCAACATTTTGAATCCATGCTGCAATCGGGTCAGGATAATGCGTTATTACGTTTTGGTC
>CAYOHQ010000104.1:0-9908 GCA_964403805.1 uncultured Thioalkalispiraceae bacterium
GTTCACTCTGGTAGGTGAGTTCATTCTCATAGGCTTTTTGATCGGTAATGTCACGAGCAGTTCCAGTGATTGAAATAATATTATGGTGAACATCAAAAATCGGTTTAGCATTAAAACTAATATGCCGTTGAGTGCCATCGTTATGTTTTAGAATTGTTTCGTATTGTACTAATTCATCACCAAGCAATAATTGTTTAAACGCGCGTTTATCCTGTGCAGCCGAAGCAGGTGCTTGAAACTCCCGAAAATTGTGACCAATCATATCCTTAATTTTATAACCATAAATATGGCTTACAGCATTATTTAAATACGTCCACACACCTTGTGTATCCATACTCCACACTAAGTCATGAGCAGTTTCAACCAGAATTCGATAGCGATCTTCTGCACTTTGTAATAATGCTTCGGTTGCTTTGCGTTTTGAAATGTCCTGTATTAAATAGGCGTAACAAATTGAATCATTCATGCGTAATTCACTAATGCTCACACTAATGGGAACCAGTGAAGCATCGTATCGTACTGCATGCGATTCTATTTTGTCTTCAATAATTGTCGGCTTACCAGTAGCGGTAATTATGTCAGGTAATAAAGTATCTAATGAGTAATGTGATATCTCTTTGGTTTTATAACCAAATAAAATTTCAGCGGCAGGGTTATATAAAACAATTTTACCATTATCATTAGATACAATTATAGCTTCTGCTGCGTGATTAAAAATTGCCTGTACATAAGATTCCTGTTCCCCTAGGCGGGTAAATAAATGCCGTAAGGTTTGCATTAATAAGCCAATCTCATCGGTTGAATGGGGAATCAGCTTGGTTGCTAAATTTGCATGTGAAGATGAATCACTATCGAGGAAGGCATTATTAATTGGCAATAAGGACGACTTCAAACTACTGATTGTTATTATAGTGCTGATGAAGGCCGAGCATCCCGTCAGTGCCCAAATAAGCAAAATCTCAACTGCAAATGAACTGGTACGCCACGAGAAATAGGCCAGGATAATGGATGTTGTCAGCAGCGGTATGTAAGCGCCCACCAACATTATCTTGGTTTTCAAACTCACTTGTACATTTTTTATTCCAATATGCTGGGACAATTTACCAATAACACCAAGTGCGAGCAGATAGCCGGGTAGCGCAACGGTCACTGTCACTACCAACACAAGTAAGGTGAGATACAGGGTTTCCCATGAGGCAACATAGGAGAATTGATCACCACGTGCTGCTTGATAGCTCAGTGGTAATAGTAGTATAAAGGTTAAACATAAACTCCAATATTGACGGCTAAACTGTGTAAGATGCGTGTGGATAGGATCTGTAATTTTGGTTTCATCAGGATGCAAAGCGGTATGGCTACTCAGTTGCAGTAATGATTTTAGTGGGGCCAAGTAATTATTAAATAAATGCATGCTAACGGCCAAAATAGCCAAGCTTGTTATTAATAACAATGACATAGCGTTTATTTGTTGCATGATATCCAAACTGATCATTCCAAGCGCCAGACCAACGGTGAGACTAGTGACAGGAATGAGGATATAACTAATGGCAATTATTAGCGTTAATTGCTTTTGGATTTTTTCCAAAGTAATTTGCTCGATTAATAAGATTTATGTGTATTATTGGTTTTAACGTATTAATGAACGTTATTTTTATGCGTACTGTGGATCGCTCAATAATGTGAATTAAGCATGGCAGACTAATTGATGCATATCTATGCAATTAGATAATATTATTGTTAAAAATTTGGGTTTAACTAACCGCACTTAGCGTGATCTGTTCAAGATAAATCTAGCAATTATTCGCTAGAAAACTGATTAATAAAGAATAAAAATAATATAAGGTAAAAAATGAAAAGACGTGATTTTATTAAAGGTGCAACTGCCGGGGGAATAGTTGCGGGCTCGGCATTATTGGGTGCGTGTAATAAAAAAGACACCAACACGGGCAACGCGAGTTCGACATCGAATAAAACCTATCATTGGAAAATGGTAACTACCTGGCCGAAGGGTTTTCCGGGCCTCGGAACGGGCGCAGACAATTTAGCCGCGTTGATTACTGAAATGAGTGGCGGCCGAATTAATGTTAAAGTTTATGGCGCAAAAGAATTAGTGCCAGCATTTGAAGTTTTTGATGCCGTTTCTAAAGGCACGGCTGAGATGGGGCATGGTGGTGCTTATTACTGGAAAGGAAAAATCGAAGCAGCACAGTTTTTTTCAACCGTACCGTTTGGATTGAATGCACAGGAGATGAATGGCTGGTTGTATTACGGTGGTGGTCTAAAACTCTGGCAGGAATTATATGCACCATTTAATTTAGTCCCTTTTGCAGCCGGTAATACTGGAACGCAAATGGGTGGCTGGTTTAATAAAGAAATTAAATCCGTTAATGATTTATCAGGCTTAAAAATGCGTATCCCGGGCTTGGGTGGTGAAGTATTAAAACGCATTGGTGGCACACCGGTCACCTTGCCCGGTGGTGAAATTTATACCTCTCTGCAATCAGGCGCTATTGATGCAACCGAATGGGTTGGGCCTTATAATGATCTGGCTTTTGGTTTTTATAAAATTGCAAAATTTTATTATTATCCGGGCTGGCATGAACCGGGCACAACGCTGGAAGCTGTTGTTAATAAAACAGCGCTAGAGGCTTTACCCGATGATTTGCAGGCAATTGTGCGCAATGCCTGTAAGGTAGTTAATCTGGATATGCTAGCAGAATATACTGCGAGAAATAATGATGCTTTGGATAAATTAGTTAACATCCATAACGTTAAACTACTACCCTATCCGGTTGATGTATTAAATGAATTACGAAATATTTCAGATGAAGTGATTCAGGATGTCGCAAACAATAGCCCGGCAAATAAAAAAGTATATGATTCTTTTATCAAATATCGGGATCAGGTAACGCAGTGGCATAAAGTATCAGAGCAGGCTTATTTAAATGCGCGAAATAGTTAAGTAATAATAAATAAATATTATAACAAAAATTTAAATCAGGGGATAAAGTGACAAAACAAGTTTATTAGGGAAAGATGAGTGAATGATATGGAATTTCAATTACACACTAATACGAAAATAATTTGCGGTTTACTATGTTATATGCTGAGTTTACTTAGCGCATCAGTAACTAGTGTTGCAGAAGAACTCACAACGCTGGCATTAAACAATGTTACTGAAGATAAACTGGAAATATCACATTTTTCCCGAGCAGCAAAATACGCTCAAGTTGGTTATAGTGCATCTATCAATGGTCAATGGCATATAGCACGGCAAGGTTGGGAAAAAGCCGTAGAGCATTTGGATCTAAGCGATACTTCTGATCGTAATCGAGCCGTGTTTTATTATGAATACGGTCATGCTGCCGGAATTACCTGTGACTTTGAGGTAGCAGAAGAATTTATTGAAAAATCCTATCAACTGGAAAAACAAATCAATGGTCCTTATGTTCTAACGCTTGTTGAAATGTTTCGACTTTATTTTGATCAAAAATTTTATAAGTTAGCCAGTATTTATTTTGAAGCTGCATTACCTAATTTAAAAGCGGCGAATGCAGAAGAGAATACGCCAGCACGATTTACCCGGCTGCTCGATGAATATGCAACAACCTTAAACCAGTTAGATAAACATCAATTGGCAAATCAATTTCAACAACAATCCAGAAATATAAGAAAGCGAGCAGGTAATATCTCAGAACATGATCGGCGTACGCTCTATGGTTCGCGTTGTGGTGATTCCAGAAAAATCTCACCAATGACAATTGCACAAACTGCTTATGTTAGTAACAGAATGAGTCGAATACGGGAAATTTTACAAACCATGAATAGCATAAAAAAATACTAGCTTATTCTTCAAGCTTACCACGTAGCATTTCTTTAACTTCAAATCGGTCTGGGATAAATGCACGTTTTAGTACTGGTAGTGCATTTTCAGGTTTAGCATTGCCGCACATAAAAATATCAAATGCCGCATAATCGCGCTCCGGCCAGGTATGAACGCTAATGTGAGATTCTGCCAGAACAGCAACACCAGAAATTCCACCACTGGAATTAAAGTGATGCAGATGGATGTGCAACAGTGTTGCATTACATTGTTTCACGCACTCAATCAGAGTTTTCTTTATGTAATCAATATCATCAAGTTTGGCTGCACCCCATAAATCAATTAACAAATGAGTCCCGGCATAACGAATGCCATCACGTGTTATAAAATAGTCTTTTGCTAGAGTAACAAGATTTACAGATTCTGGTTTCATATTATTGGCTACAGGATTTGGTGATTAAACGTTATTATACAAGATCAAGCTATTTAATTAAATAGATTTGTTATTTGATAGAAGTTTCAAGTAATGTAAAGCCATGATAAATCAGAATTAAATGCTTATGGAATAGTCCTAAAACAGGAAACAATGAGTTATACTCTAAAAAAACTTAAACTCTTATCTTGTAATAACACAATACTAGAATGAAAGAAAAATTATACTCATTATCAATGTCGAAAACGATTATTCTGGTTTCCGTATACTTGTACGTATTTGATAATTTTACTTTTGTTACAAATGTACTCAATGTTTACCCGTTAAGCTTTCAAAACAGTTTGTTCCTGTTGTCCCTTAGTGTTGTATTTATCTGTTTTAATATTATTTTAATATCGATGGCTTGTTATAAATACACAATTAAGCCGGTATTGATTTTAGTTATTTTACTATCTTCATTTAGTGCCTATTTCATGGATAGTTACAAAATAGTTATCGACGAAGCAATGGTTAGTAATATTTTTAATACTGATATGAATGAGGCTATAAATTTATTTAGTATAAAACTGGTTTTGTATTTTACATTATTGGGTCTTGTTCCGTCATTTTTTATATATAAAATAAAGATTCATTTTTATTCGGCTAAAAAATCAATTTTTTCAAGAGTTAAGTTGATAGTGGTATCAGTGGTTCTCGTTATTGCATTAATATTAGTTTTTGGTAGTTTTTATGCATCATTCATTCGCGAACATAAACCACTTCGATATTATGCTAATCCTTCTTACTATATTTATTCTACTGGTAAATACATAAGTAATTTTTTTGAAGGTGCAGTTAGGCCGTTAATAAAAATTGGGCGAGATGCAAAGAAAAAAAATTTTAGTGGTAAAAGAAAAATAATAATTTTTGTTGTTGGTGAAACAGTTAGAGCCGATCATTTATCTTTGAATGGTTATAATAAAAAAACAACCCCCTATCTGGAAAAAGAAAATGTTATAAGTTTTAGCAATGTTTTTTCATGCGGCACATCGACATCATATTCAGTACCTTGTTTATTCTCAATCTATAATCGCTCTGATTTTAATGAAAGCAAAACCCTGCGTACAGAAAATGTATTAGATATATTACACCGTACCGGTGTGAATGTAGTTTGGCTGGACAATAATTCCAATTCGAAAGGAGTTGCAAACAGAATTTACTACGAAAGTTACAGAACAACGGATAATAATACAGTTTGTGATACCGAGTGTCGGGATATTGGTTTGCTATCAAACCTGCAATCATATATTAACTCGCATAATAATGGCGATATTTTTATTGTGTTGCATCAAATGGGAAACCATGGACCAGATTATTACAAACGTTATCCAAAGGAGTTTGAAAAATTTACACCGGTATGTGAAACAAATCAATTGGAAAGATGTTCAATCGAATCTATTAACAATGCATACGATAATGCATTACTGTACACTGACTATTTTTTATCTAAAACAATTGAATTTCTTAAAATTAATCAAAATAAATTTAATACGGCTTTATTTTATGTTAGTGATCATGGCGAGTCATTAGGCGAGAATGGTTTATATTTACATGGCTTACCGTATATGTTTGCTCCAGAGTCACAAACCCATGTACCATTAATTATGTGGTTCAGTGATAGCTATGATAAAGATGAGGTAGATGTTGATAACTTACGAACCAAAAGTCAAAATCATTACTCGCATGACAATATATTTCATACTATTCTTGGGCTAATGGAAATTGAGACCAACGTTTATGATGAAAGTATGGATATAATTAAACACAGTCATAGTCATAGCAAATTTGACCGACATGATTAAATTTCATGATAGTGAGTGGTCGGGCAAAATAAAATAAAATGTAGCACCTTCATTGGGTTTGCTCTCTGCCCAAATTCGGCCCTCGTGGCGGTTAATTATGCGTCTTACTGTTGCCAGACCAATTCCGGTACCGGGGAATTCATCCCGACTATGCAGTCGGGAGAACGCAGAGAATAGTTTATCCGCGAAATTCATATCAAAACCCGCTCCATTGTCAGTAATAAAAAATGTTTTTTCGCCATTAATAATTAATTGTCCAAACTCTATTTTAGTGTTCTTTTGTTTACTGGTATATTTCCATGCATTACTCAATAAATTATCGAATACCACTTTAACAAGAATGGGATCACCCGTGGCGGTTAGCTTTTCTGGATGGCTGAACTCAATATGGCGTTTAGGATCTAATTCTTTTAAGGTATTAATAATATTCAGTGCCATCTCAGATAAATTAATTGTTGAATAATTAATTTCTGCTCGACCAAGTCGCGAAAGTGTCAATAATGCTTCGATTAACTCAACCATGTGCCTGGTATTATCCTGGATACGCGATAATAATTTTTTACCTTCGTTATCCAATATTTCAGAATAATCTTCATTTACTATTTGGCTGAATCCGGAGATTGCACGCAAAGGTGCACGTAAGTCATGCGATACTGAATAATTAAATGATTCCAATTCGCGATTGGCTAATTGTAGCTCTTTGGTTCGTTTTGTAACTTCGACTTCCAGATTAATATTGGTATTAATTAAATCTTCTTGTTGTGTCTCAATAGTTTCCAACATGGTATTAAACGCTTTTCCTAGTTGGCTGATCTCATCTTGTCCTTTTGCATTGGTGCGTAATAAATAATTTTTTGTCGATTCGACTTCAGACACAATTTTTTTCATTTTTATAATTGGTTTAGAAATAATTTTCTGAAGTATGTTTGTTAAAAGCAATGCAATAATACTGGCTATTATAGTAAAAATAATAATAATAGTTAAATCTTCACTAGTTTGGCTATCAAGTTTCTTAAGATTATTATTAAAAAATATATAACCTAATATTTCATCTTTAAGCGTTATTGTTGTCGCAATTTGAAGGTGACTATTTTTAAATACAGCAATATCGAGTGATAAATTTTTAAGCTTGGGGCAAGCAGTGTCACTGTTCTTTATACGGTGATATTGTGCAAATAACTCACCGTCATCCTGATATATGCAGGCATTGGTAATATCGTGCATGTTACGTAGCGACTCTAAATTTTCTGTCGCGAGATTAGTATCATCAAATACTATTGCTGCCGTACTACGGTTGGCTATAAGTTTTGCTAATAGTAAGTTTCCTTCATATATTTCCAGTTTTTCCTGTTTAATATTAAACAGACTAATGGCTACGCCAGTTAGAATTAACGTCACACTCGTTATGGACATAATAATCACGGTTAATTTTGAACGAATAGAGAGCCGACTAAAAGCACTCATAAGTCACTGCCTCCGGCACTGTGCTTAATAACTTTTAGACTTATCTCTAGTAATTTGGCGCTAATTTTTAAGTCAGCTTCACGCGTTGAGTTTAGGTTAATCTTAAACCGAACTTTATTATTCTCAACAACAAAATTGATCATACCGCCTTTATTAATAAAATCTGGAATACTACTAACAGTTAACACCGGATGATATTGTAATATTTTTATTATGTTACTTAATTTCGGTTCAGCACTAATTCCGATATATAAAATTTTGCATTCTGTTATATTGAATTTATCATTTATAGATTTAATAACTATATTTTGTTTTTCTGATTGTTGATTCTTAAGTAGTTGTAGTTGAGTTATTATAGAATCTGATTCTAATATACAAATTGTGAATTCTTCACTCTTAGGCCATTCAATGAATTTAGTAAATTGAAAAATATAGGCGGCTTTAGTTTTATCAGCAGGCGCAACAGCAAATACTTGAGTGCTCGGTAGTAGAAGCACGGGTATAAAAAAAATGGTTATTCTAAGGCTTTTTAAGGTATGAAACATACTTTATACTTTGTAATCGAGTATTCAATGGAAGCCCTTACACATTGTATAATTACACATTACACACCATTAAGGTTGGTAGTTATTTTTTATTGTAGAGATACCTACATTATAGAACAATTGAGAATAATTTCATTTAAAGCTTGAATTAGAAAGGTTTAGTAAGATTAATAGCTTAGATCTCGAATGTCTATTCGGGCAAACAATCTTTAAAATTGGCTTTTGCGCACCAGTCTTTAGTCCAGTCTGATGCATCACAAGTCGTAAAGCTGTAGTTGTGTGCCAGATTCGCATTTTTGGGTTGGGTGAATCGATTTGAAAATAAATCCATCTTCCAGCGTTTGCCATTGAGGAATACGATTACCCATTTTGGTTTTCCTTTTTCATTAAAACAAAAATGATTTCCAGTGGCGACACCATCTTTGAATTCACGCCGAATGGTGGGTTTTTTCTTTTCAGCGTCGCGGTAGCAGGTAAACTTCCCATCAAATGGCGCACCGTATGCGCCATAAGCAATGTGGGTGCTTTGATCGATTACGATATCAGTACAGGGGTCAAATTCGGAGGCATAACTATCGGAAATAAACAGCATTAGTAATATAAATTTAAAAAAACATCCTGCCATTTTAGTGTTCATATTAAAACCCTCACTTTTTATTTAAAGTTAGTGATGCAGAGTTAATGCAAAAACGTAATCCTGTTGGTTGTGGGCCATCGGGAAATACATGCCCAAGATGTGAATCACATTTGGAACAATGAACTTCAGTACGCGTCATGTAGGCGCTTTTATCTTGGGTTTCTTCAACGGCTTCTTGCGATAGTGCCTGATAAAAACTGGGCCAGCCAGTGCCAGAATCAAACTTTGTTTCAGAATCAAATAATTCAGCGCCACAACAAACACAAACAAAGGTGCCGGGCTGTTTGCTGTCATGATACTCTCCGCTAAAAGCGCGTTCAGTACCGTGTTGCCGGGTAACCTGATATTGTTGATCAGTTAGCTGTTGCTGCCATTCATTTTCTGATTTAGTTATTTTTTTAGCCATATATTACACCCGGTAACCAGGTTGCGAGTTCTGGCCAGATTGAAAGTATGATTAATCCTACCACTTGTATGGCGATAAAGGGAATAACACCTTTATAAATATCGCTGGTCGCCAGTGTCTCAGGTGCAACGCCACGCAGGTAAAATAACGAAAATCCGAATGGCGGTGTCAGGAATGAGGTTTGTAGATTAATTGCTATCATCACGCCGAGCCAGATTGGGTCGAGTCCCATGGTGAGTAATATCGGGGCAACAATGGGTACTACGACAAAAGTGATTTCAATAAAGTCGAGGATAAATCCTAATAGAAACATGATCAGCATCACGATAACCATGGCACTGATGATACCACCGGGTAGATTACTCAGGAAATTGGCAATGGCTTCATCACCATGAAAACCACGGAAAACCAATGAAAATAGCGAGGCTCCGATGAAGATCATAAATACCATCGCGGTCACCCGAGTGGTATTTTGCATAACCTGTTTTAAAATAGTGAGGTTAAACTGTTTTTGAAAAATCGCCAATAATATCGCACCCACGGCACCAACTGATGCCGCTTCGGTGGGGGTCGCAGCGCCAATTAAGATTGAGCCTAATACCGCCAGAATCAATCCGAGTGGTGGTAGTAACACGGTAATTGATTTTATAATGAGTTGTTGTTTTGTTAAGTTTCGTTCTGATTTTGGTATTGCCGGTACTGTTTCGGGTTTGAAAATAGCGAGGTAGACTATATAGAATAGATACAATACAACTAGAA
>CAYOHQ010000105.1:0-9866 GCA_964403805.1 uncultured Thioalkalispiraceae bacterium
ACCGATTCCATATCCTCACATTTTTACTCGTTTCAAAGTTAACGGGACAGCAGTGTTATTATTTATAAGATTTTTAATGTGTGTTTCGTTAAGTTTTTATCAACTTAACCGATAACCAATTAATACTAATTCGATATTTGTATTTGATTAATATGACAGAATCCTTAAAAGTTTTAATTGTTGACGATGATTCCCTTATTCGGGAAATGTTGCGCTTAATTCTAACCGAGTCCGGTTTAACTGTTAGTGGTGAAGCGGGTGATGGTGCGACAACCCGGCGTCTGTTAGAAGAAGATGCTCCAAATGTAGTCTTGTTGGATATTGTATTACCGGGCGAAGATAATGGTCTGGATTTGCTTCGTTTTATAAAAAAAGAATACCCTGAAATTCATGTCATTATGGTTAGCGGCGAGCCATCATCCGAGCGTGTTCAAACCGCAATTGCAAGTGGTGCAAGAGGATTCATAGTAAAACCATTTAATGCTCAAAATGTGATGTCTGCATTTAAGCGACTAATTCCTGCTAGCTAGAAATTTGAAATTCTCAAGCACCTTAATGGCTCGACGCTAATCCACTATTTTATAACTCTGAACCACATGCCCAACAGGTTTCAAAATTTTCAGGGTTTATTTCATGACATTTTTTACAAGTAACTGTGTTATCGGTTAAGGGTAATTTTTCAAAATGTTCAATCAGTTTTTTTGCTTGCTCAGTTAACGCTTCATCTACCCATATTTCGGGATAAGCCTGTGTAAAGGGTAATTCACCGAGTGCACCCTGGGTGTATTGATTTAAAATAATAGCCTTGATGTCATTTTGTTCTAGAAAATGGAGTATTAAATTAGCTTGTTGAATATCCTGTGCCAAGTGAATTTGAATCATTTAAATATCAACCGAAAATTTGTTATTGATTTTTAATTACGATCACTCGTAAATTTGAATAAAAAAGCAATCAGATGTAAAGTTGTCACTACATTACAAAGGTGATAAAAAAAATGCAATCATTTTCAACTGCTACTCGATTCCTTCTGATAAGTGCTGCGGCAGTGATTGTTATCGCAGGTGTTAAAACGGCATCAGCTGTTATTATTCCGATTTTACTATCCGGTTTTATTGCTGTTATTAGCGCACCGGCTTTTTTTTGGTTAAAAACAAGAAAAATTCCAACCATTATTTCCCTGTTTATTGTCATCGCTATAGTCATCGTTGCAGGATTATTATTGGCTAGTGTTATTGGTAGTTCGATCTCGGATTTTTTAAAATCATTACCACTGTATCAAACCCGAATTGATGCGGTATTTAATAATGGTTTCAGCTGGCTAGGCAAACTTGGTTTTGATTTAGAGAAAGCAGCAATTTCAGAATTTTTTGATCCGGCAATTGCAATGAAATACGTAGCTAAAATATTATCCGAATTTGGGAATGTGTTAACTAATGGTTCTTTAATATTACTCGCGGTGGTATTTATTTTACTGGAGTCATCAAGTTTTAACTCTAAACTACATATTGCATTCGGTTCAAAAGTCAATACGCAATTTCACGTTGATAAATTTCTTGAGTCGTTAAAAAAATACATGGCGATAAAAACAGTCGTCAGTTTGGTGACAGGAATTATAATTACATTATACTTATGGTTGTTAGGTGTTAAATATCCGTTACTGTGGGGGCTGCTAGCATTTCTTTTTAATTTTATTCCAAACCTGGGTTCGATTCTTGCCGCAATTCCTGCCGTTTTAATGGCATTAATCCAATTCAGTTCAGTTACTACAGCAGTGGCAGTAGCAATAGGCTATGTTGTCGTTAACATCATTATTGGTAATGTTGTTGAGCCAAAATTTATGGGGCGTGGTGTTGGCTTATCAACCCTGGTGGTTTTTTTATCATTGGTTTTTTGGGGGTGGATTTTAGGGCCGGTTGGCATGCTATTGTCTGTACCATTAACCATGACTTTGAAAATAGCACTGGAAAGTAATGATGAATCCCGTTGGGTTGCAATTTTACTAGGACCGGAAAACGAATATGAAGCAAATTCGTAATTCACGATATCATTGAACTTTCAGTACTGGATATACTCTATAATTATTATTTCAGCAATATATCCGGAAGAGGCAATCACTTGAATACTCAGAATATTAAATATAGTAACACTTTAAAATCACTAACAAAATCGACTTGTATCGTTGCGTTAATGTTCTTTAGTCAATTTGTTACAGCGGCAACACCAGATACAGCATTAAAACAGGAATCATTAAAAAATACATTACTGGATTTTTCGGATAAGCCGGTACAGTTTGAAGATTATATTAAATCAAAGCAGTGGACGGTTGTTATGTTCTGGGCATCAGATTGTCATGTTTGTAATCTTGAAGCGAACCAGTTTGTGAAATTGCATACTGAACACTCTAATAAAAATATTAGAGTTCTTGGCGTATCAGTCGATGGTAAGCGTAAAAAAGCAGATGCTCAGGAATTTATTAATGTACATAACATCAATTTCCCTAATTTAATTGGTGAGCTTGACGATATTACCAGTCTCTATAATCAGTATACTGGTGAAACCTGGATTGGCACTCCAACTTTTATGGTTTTTTCACCGGAAGGAAAAGTAATGGCTCAGCGTCCGGGAATGTTGCCTCCAGAATTAATTGTCAGTTTTGTTGAGAGCCAAACTAAATAGGCTGTAAGAAATAGTTATCGAAACTTAGGATTTTCAGTCACCTAAAAGCGAATATCTGGAATCGGTATAACCGAATATACCGTATATAATCCCTTGAAAAATAAGGAAATAGTCAGCTAATAACATTAAATTTAAGCCGTTTATCGTGTTTAAAGCGCTTTTAGTCCACTCGTGGTTGTTTTTTTACTGTTTTCGGTAGAGAATATGAACCAGTTATCATAGTTAACAATCTATTAGCTAAGAAATAAGCCATAATTGTAATAGTGCGTCAGATTTATGGTTGTTAAACAAGTATCGGAGTCCCACGTGGCATTACAAAAAATTGTTCCTGCTGAACGCAATTATGAAATTGAGTCTCAATTAGGCGTTGCCATACGTGATCGTAAAGTAGTTCGACTTCGATATGATCTCGACATGCATTATCGTACGTTTGAGCCTTATATCGTTTTTAAGGCACTCGATGGACGTATTTTAGTGGGTGGTTTTCGTGTGCAGGATGAATCTAATTTGTTTAAAAAGCCGGGTGCCCGTAAGTTTGAAGTTGGTTTAATCACTAGCATGATGGTTACTGATGAATTTTTTGTACCCAATCCAAAATTTAATTCGCATCGAAAAGAATTTCGTAATGGTGTTGTTTATGCCGTTGATGTTGATGCTGAAAAATCGTATCAGTATTAGATAATAATTTTAATTTATATTTCCTCACTATAAATACAATCCCGGCCATTTTCCTTGGCTCGGTACAAAGCCGTATCCGCATTACAAATTAAATCGATTAGACTTAAATTATCTTGAATGGTTGCGATTCCAAAAGAAGCCGTAATTGAAGGTAGTTCATTTTTATTTTCAGAGATTATTTTTTTTGATTTGACAGCTGTTCTTAATCGTTCAGCAATAATAGCGGCTTCTTCATTATTGGTTTCAGGTAACAACACTATAAATTCTTCTCCACCATAACGTGCAGCCATATCATTAGGACGAATATTTTCTGTAATCGTAGTTGCGATGTTTCGTAATGCCGCGTCACCGGATAAGTGCCCGTAGTTATCGTTATAGAGTTTAAAATGGTCTATATCGAGCATGATGATACTGAATTTAGTATTTTGAGTTTGGTAACGTTCAAAAATTCTGGGTAACATTTCATCCAACCAACGACGATTGTATAAATTGGTTAAAACATCATTTTTTGATTTTTGCTCATGAATTCGCTGCAGCTCCAGGCTTTCTAAAATAACATTGTTATCGTGTCGAATTCTTGATGACAGCATGTAAATAAGATTTTTAGAGACTGCATGCGAGCGATCAATTATCTGCCATAAAATTTCACCGGGTAATGTTAAAAGGGTGGTTACTTGCGTTGCAACAACTTTCGCAGAGGGTGGTGCGCCTTCAATTATAGACATTTCACCTATGCATTGACCTGGTTTTAAATAACTTATTGCTTTTTGCCCTTGCCATTCCAGATGAACTTCTGCCTGACCTTCAATAATAAAAAATATTGTGGTGTTTTGCGTTTTTGGTTCGAGAATGACAGAATTCGCTTCAACAGTTTGTAAGTTACAATGTGGTAAAATCCACTTTAAAGCATCTGATTCCTCAGTACTAAAAAGTTCAAGTGATACTAAATCAATTTCAGTTAAGGATTCAGTCATTTTATGTGCTGCTTTGTTCACCGAGTCAATTCTCTTTGTAGTTGAAGTATAGTGTTTCTTATCTAAATATCGCTTATTTTGTATTTTGCTTTATATAATTTGATTCAATAGCGGTAATTGATCACAAAAATAAAACCAGGAAACGGAATTTTTAAATACCCAATTACATAAGGGTATAAAAATATTTAACTATGAATTGAAAAATTGAAAAATATTCAGTTTTATTTATTGTTCTTTATTAGTGAAACTGATCTTTGGAAATATCGCATTGTGATGTTAGCTTAAATGCTTTACCACGTTCGATTTCGACCGTGCTAGCTTGACGAATATCTTGAACTTTTAATTCAAATCTAAGATTAATGCCCGCTAATGGGTGATTTGCATCAGCAGTGACAACTTCACCGTCAATGTCGGTAATTCGAAAAATGAGTATTTCACCTGATTCTGTATGACCTTCAATAGTTGTGCCTACTTTAAGATCGTTTGATGGGAAATTGTTTTTTTCGTCAGTAACCAATAGCTGAGGATCATAAGCTCCAAATGCATCATCCTCGGTTAATAGCACGCCACAACTCATTCCAACCGAATAACCATCAACAGCTTCATGAAGTTTTGGCAATAATTCAGCCGAACCATCTTGAAGAAAACGCATGTCATCACGAAACTCTAATATTTGTCCACTGTCATCATCGTACATTACATAACTCAGTGTAATGACGGTGTTTTTTGAAACAGTATCTGTTTGAATATTCATGGCATTGTAACTTTTTGTGAGTGTTACAACTTATATCTGCCGAAAGACTGATTTCTTTAATTTATTTTGAATATTTAAACAGGAATATTATGACTTTAAAATCAATAAGTTAAGCTAATAATGAATAAAAAATAAGGGTATACTGGGTTAGTTTGATTGATAAGCAGATGATTTGCTTATTATATTAGGCTATTCGCTTTTTTAAGCCATCCACAACGGCACCTAAGGCTTTATCGAAGATTGGAACATCCTCAATGATTTTAGCTGAACCATTTTGCAAATCAGTCGCTAAGCCTTGTAAGGTCTTGTCTGCTACAACCTGGAAACGCCAATTGATGAAGGTAAATTCACCGAGTAAATCACTTTTCCAGGCTAGTTTTGCGCGTTGCGTATTATTTTCCTCATCCGTGAACTCAAGCCAGCGGCCAGCCTCCAGATGACGAGCCAGTTGCAGGTATTCATCATCAGGCTCATTTTCAGAATCCGGTTGATAACCACTGAGTACGATATTTTCCACAGTGGGTTCAGCAACTGGAATATTACTCATGCTATCAAGTTCATCCACCAGATCCTGCATTTCTTTATCAATATCAATGACATTATCTTTTCGTATATCAATCAGGGTGGACTGATTAGATAAGTCATCCGCATCTTCTTGCGTTTGGTTATCAGAATGGAAGTTGTGTAAATGGTATTTTTCAAGCATTGCAATAATTTTAGTCGTTCCTTCTTGTGGATAAGAAATTGATGCCATGCCTTTGTTTAGCATTTCTAATAATTCTAAAATAATTCCTGCTAGTTGCTGGCGTTCTGCTACAGTCGATTTCGCTTCAACCGACCAGGATAACACTCCAATAAATTTTAACTGTTTCTTCCATTGTTTTGAATTTTCACCTTTATCCAGATATGTTTTTAAAAGCACGTCTTTCCATTGAGAGAATAAAAACTGGTAAATTTCATTGGGCAGATTTTTATTTACTATTTGTTCGTTAATAGAATATTTAACCCAATCGCTGGCAAGTTTGGATTCTTCACGTTTTTTATATTTTTCAATGTGTTTTTGAGTTTTTTGTTTGCTAACTTCATCGAGCTCGGATAAAAATTGTTCTAAATTAGCTAGAAGTTTTTCAAAAATTACAATATCAGATTTAAAGTCACTGATGACGTTAGTCGTAATTTCAGATAATTTTTCGAATAAGATATTACCTGGGATACAATTATCATTAGTCAAACCAACACCTGTTTTTGCTACCAGGTTCAATAATTTTCGAGCGGGGTGTTCTTTGCTGGCAAAGAATTGATTGTCAATTAATGCGACTTTTAGCATCGGAATTTGAAGCCGAACCACTAACGCAATGACTGCATCAGGCAATTCATGATCTTCCAGGATGAAATCAAACATCATCGTAATAACATCAATAATGTCATTATCCAGGGGGTTTATATCTTGTTTGGGTCCTATCTTTTCCATGGACTGAAATTGGCTGGCTAAAGTATTTTTAATAGTTTCACTGGTTAATACGTTAGCTGAATTTGTATCCAAATGTCCAGTATTTAATTGAATAGAATTTAGGGCAATTAAAACCTCACCTGTATTAGCATGTATCGTGCCATTTATTTGAAATGAGCCAACTTCAGCTGTATTCGGTACAGCATCTGGTGAATTGCTAAGGTGTGAGCTGCTATATCTGGTATTCGAGTTAGAGTGGCGAGCGGTAGTTAACAGTCCTTGAATTGTTTGTAATACATTAGTTTCGCTAACTGATTGGTTTTTATCCACATTAGTGTTCGGCATGTTCGAAATAGCATCAGAAATATAGCCCGGTTGTTCGGATATTTTAGATTCAGTCTCGGATTTTTTAATATCATGTTTTAATTTGGGTAGTACACCGGCATCGATAAAAACCGTATTAAGCTCATCATAAAGTTCACCAATGTGGCTAATAACGTGTTTATCAAATAGTTTATAAATAATAAGCTTAATTTTAATGTCAGTTTCGAGTGTCGTCAGTGATTCTTTGAATGAATTACAAATAGTCTGTGGACCGAATGGATTGTTATCAATGGTAATATCTAGTTCGGGTAATAAAGTCGCTACGCGTTGTTCTAAAGCAAATAATGTTTCACGTTGTCGATTATTTACCTTGCCAATTAATCCATCGATTGCCAGCGTTTCTTCCAGGTCACACTCTTGCATTAATGAGAAATTGGCAATTGAGATGTTATTAAGTGATTCATTTATTTCATGGGTGATTCTCAAATTATGAAATTGATCGACAATATTATTATTGAATGCATCTTCAATTTCCTGACGTTTGAAGCGCACGATTCTCATGGAATCAAAATACTGACATTGGATGGTATTGGATTCAGCCTTATCAGCCAGTTCAAACAAGGCGTCATCGGTGTTATCAAATAAATTATGCACTAGCACTTTTAAGCGCTTATTCATTATTTTGCGGCAAATCTCTATCACTTCGGTTGCATTAAACGTGCTGTCGATTTCAGCATTTTTAGAGTGAATTGATACTATTTTATTATCCGCTGACATATAACCCTAATTCTAGTATTGGTTTTAGTGATATAAAATAAGTTGCTTCTAATTACTGCGTTAGAAAGGCCTATTTTGGTTATCGGCACGTAGAGGTAATTTTGAAATTTTAGTCAATCAGAACGTGAAGTAGTTACGTTCCATATTTTGAATCAAATTTCATCTGAAAGACGATTTATAAAGCGCTTGGGCAGAAATAATAGTTATTTCTGGCAACCCCGCTGCCTTAGATAAACAGGTTATCCGTAGACCGGTGGTTTTGCGCCCCCATCTTTCGAGTGAGTTTGCCTCTGTGACAGTATTAGTTATAGCAGAAGTGTATTTGCATGGTTAAAAAATAGACGATAAAATCGGTGAAATGCCAGACAGTTCACATAATTAGGTTAAGATTTATAGTTTATCGTCTAATGTGGAATTTTCTCTCTTAATTTATCTTTGTCATACCACCATTTGTCTTCAGTGATAATGTTTAAAATTTTGGCCAGACGCGGTAAAAATTGCTCAGGATCTTTTAATTCTAACTTTAGTAGCCATATGTCTAATGAATGTTGATCCTTAACATCACTGTGGTTTTCAGCAACCCGGGCTAATATATTGCTGGTTAAAAAAGAAATACTGTTGTGGTTATCGTCATCAGCTCGAATGTCGGCAATATAATGAGCCGTTATCGCCGCAACAGCAGCACCATCGGACCGAGCCGGAGTTTCATCGATAATATGCGTTAACATATTAATACTTAAAGTGACATCAATCGGGAAAGTAACCGCTAACCAGATTCCCTGACCCAGAGCACAAATCGAAGCAGGTTGTTCTGTTTGGTACAGTAAATTACATGCTTCAACTGCAGCTTCCCATTCTTCATTGTCAATAAAGCTTTCAAAAGCTCTTCGTGCATGGCTCCATGCGGATTCATTTTGTTTTAAGCCAATTTCAGCATCTGCCATTCGAAGTAAAATAAATGCCCGATCAATTTCAGGGGCATCAACGGCTAATTCGTCATATAACTTTTGTTCAGTATCTAATGATTCTTGAATTCGCGCTTGTGCTTCAGGTGATTCTAAATCAGGTACAGAGGATATCGTATTTAAATCTACTTCTTCAGTCATAATTATTCTATTAGGTTATTCTAAAATGCAATTATCTCAAGTGTTTTGACTGACTGCAATTAATTTCAATTTTTTTACGCGAGTTAGTTTTTTTATTTCGGATTCTCGCTTTTGAGCCAGTGATCGAGATTGATAATTTTCTGAATAAACCAGAGAAACCGGACGACGAACGCGTGTATATTTAGCCCCAGTTGCCAAATGGTTATGCGCATGCAGTCTAGCATCAATGTCTGTTGTTACACCGGTATATAAAGTTTCGTCATTGCATCGCAAAATATAAACAAACCACATATTGAATTTATTTTTCTATTGGGCGTAGTGCAGTTGAAAAATGAGTTTCAACATCCATCCAAATCCCGTCTTTAGTTTTTAGTTCGGTTATTTGTTTTGAATGCTGGATACGAAATTTTGCGAGATCCACATCACTCAACTGCTCTAGTAATCCACGATAGCCGGTGCTCCATAAAACTTCCCACCAATCATTAAAATCCGTCAAATGATAGCCTAACTGTTTGTCGACAACTTCGATAGATTCAAAATTATTTCTTTTTAAGACGGTTTTACAATCTTCGGTTTTTTTAAGTAACTGCCATTTTGGTTCAGGTAAGGAAACGCCAAATTGTGATAGTAATTCAAGAAACAGGCTAGTTAGTGGTTCAAATGCTTTTTCAGTAAAACTGGTAAATAAAATTCGGCCACCGGGTTTTAATACCCGAAACCAGGATTGCAATGCGGCATCCATATCGGGCATAAAAAATATGCCGTAGCTGCAATTGACATAATCAAAATATTTACTTTTAAAATCCAGATTTTGACCATCCATAATATGATAATCAACATTCGTTAAACCTGCCCGGTCAATATTTTGTTGTGCCTTTTTAAGCATACCTTCCGATAAATCAATACACGTAACACGACCATTGTTTGCCTGAATAGTTTGAGCCAATGCAATAGAACTGCAACCGGTACCAGCCGCAATATCCAAAACTTTTTGTCCCGGGCCAGCTTTTAAAAACTGAGCGACTTGATCACCGCAAAAAGAAAAAAAGCGGGTAGCGGGATTTTCATAAATATCAGAAACGAGATCAAATAATGCAATTATTTTTTCGTTATCGGGTGGATTTTT
>CAYOHQ010000106.1:0-9782 GCA_964403805.1 uncultured Thioalkalispiraceae bacterium
ACGCCTTCGGCTGTTGGTGATCTGCATATGTTGCCCATACAAACAAACAAAACAGATATTTTTAATTTATTATTCATATATTCATGGTGTTATATAATATATTGCAGTTCACATTTTGAACTAAAACATAGCAATCCGACTCAATAAAATCAATACTTTTATCCAATTTTGAGTTACTCTTTGCTATGTTACTTCATTTTTATTAAGTGGATTTTCAGTAATATGCCAAATATAAATTTATCCATGGAACAGCTTCGGACTCTGATTGGTGTTCGTGTTATGCATTTGGGGGAACAGTATCAGGTAATAGAGGTAATTGAGTCTGATCCTGGTTTAATTTTACAGGTTTGTAATGACGAGAAACCAATTCAGGAAAATCAATTCGGTGACCCTACTAGACGAGCTCCAAAAAATGTAACAATCCAGGTTTTAACCAAAGATAAAACTGAAATACACCCACAATTTTTAGCATTGGATTTAATATAAATAGTCAGTGTTACAAATTATTCATCTGATGCTATTTTACGGGCTTCTTCTTCTAACATAACAGGAATATCATCTCGAATCGGATAAGCAAGTTTGTCAATTTTACAAATTAATTCATTATTATTTTTATCATACTGTAATAAACCTTTGCATATTGGGCATGCCAAAATATCTAATAATTTTTTGTCCATTTTAACTCTCTAATTTATTTAAAATATTCAATTCCAGTGAATTACTGATTTTACACGTAATCGGTAAATACCAGCAATTTTTAATTTTAAATCGTCTGCATTTTACTGAATCTTTTTCAGTCATGATTACGGGTAGTTCATCGCTAAAGCTTAAATCTGATTCGCTAAAAATATAATGATCGATATAAACATGCTCTACAATTTCGATACCGAAAGACTTTAGTGTTTCGAAAAACCGTTCTGGATTAGCAATTGCGGTAACAACATGAACTTTTTTATTTTTAAAGTCAGATAGTGAAACTATATTTTTTTCATCATGTAAATCATGTAGTTCATTTCCTTCATATTGCATATTGTGTTCAGTTTTAACTTTAAGTTTATTTTTGTCGCTCTCGTTTAGCGTGCCATTAGTTACAATAAAATTAACCTTATCCAAACGTTTTATTGGCTCTCGTAAAGGTCCTGCGGGTAAACATAACTCATTGCCAAATTGGGTGTAAGCATTAACGACTGCAATTTCGATATTTCTTTTAAGGCGATAATGTTGCATACCGTCATCGGATATCACAATATCACAGTTGGAATATTTAACTAAGGCTCGCCCGGTTTCGACTCTATCTGGCCCAACCGCCATTGGACATGCCGTTCTTCTAGAGATAACAATTGCTTCATCACCAACAATCAATGGGTCACTGTCTGGACGTACTTGTTGAGGCCATTTTTTAGCTTGCCCGCCATAACCTCGGCTTATAATTCCGGGACGATAACCCGATTGTTTTAATTTATCAGCTAACCAGATAACCAATGGTGTTTTACCATTACCACCAACAGTAATATTACCGACAATAACAACTGGGACTGACAGTTGATAAGACTTCAGTACTTTAAATCGGTACAAATTTTTTCTTATAAATACGATACTACAATATAACCAACTAAAGGGTTTTAAAAAGACAGTAATTTTACTTTCGTTATACCAGCTAAATTGAATATATTTAATCATTTGAGAATTGCAAATCGTATAAATTTGCATATATTCCTTTAGCGTCAAGCAATTCCTGATGAGTGCCCTGCTCTTTGATTATACCAGCATCTATTACCACTATTTTATCAACATCTTCAATGGTCGATAAACGATGTGCGATAACAAGAGTTGTTCTATTTTTCATTAAAGTTTTGATAGCTGCCTGGATGTGGCGTTCTGAATTTGTATCTAGTGCGGATGTCGCTTCATCGAGAATTAATACTGGAGCATCTTTCAAAATTGCACGGGCAATAGCGATACGTTGTCTTTGACCGCCGGACAGTAATATACCATTATCACCAACATGGGTTTGCAAGCCGCCGGGGAATTTTTCTATAAACTCCATTGCGTGTGCTGCTTGAGCGGCTTCAATGATTTGCTCTTTTGATGTTGACTCTAATACACCATAAGCAATATTATTTTCAATGGTATCGTTAAATAAAGTAACATTTTGACTAACAAGTGAGATATTTTTTCTTAATTCATTAATAGATAAATCTTTTATGTTAACGTCATCCAGTGTAATTTCACCTTTATTTATATTATAAAATCGTGGCAGCAAACTAATTAAAGTCGATTTCCCTCCACCAGAATGCCCTACAAATGCAACAGACTGATTTGCCTGTATTTCAAGGTTAATATTACTCAATGTTAACGAACTGTTTTTTGAGACATCTTCTGTCTTGTATACAAAATCCAAATCTTTAAAGTTTATATGCCCTTTAACATTTTCAAGCTTTAACGTGCCTTTGTCTTCTTCTTTTTCTGAATCAATAAACTCAAAAATACTTTGTGCAGCTGCAATCCCAATTTGTATTTTAGCGTTAACAGTTGTAATTCGTTTTATTGGCTGCATTAAAGCTATCATTGCAGTTAAAAATGACACAAAAGAACCTGCTGATATTACATCCTGTTCACTCTGGCTTGTAGCCATGTAAATTATAAATGCAAATGCAAGGGATAAAATCAACTGTATAAATGGGGTGCTAATTGAATTTGTAAATTCCATTTTTAATTGTTGCTTACGGTTATACGCATTTATTTTACTGAATTGTTCCCGTTCGTATTGTTGTCCACCAAACATTTTAACAACGCGATTTCCGGTTACTGCTTCTTCAACAACATGGCTTACATCCCCCATAGAACCCTGAATACGGTGGCCAATTCGCCTAAAACGTTTGCTAACATACAATATTAATAAAGCCAACAGTGGTAAGGTTATCAATAAAATAGCTGTTAACATCGGGCTTAAATATATCATCCATGATAGTAATACTATAACTGAAAGCGAGTCCCGAATTAAAATTGTTATCACAATAGATGCAGCTGCAGCTAATTGCTCAACGTCATAAACCAGTTTAGACGTAATTTTCCCTGGAGATGAATTGTCAAAATACGGTACTGGGAGATCAATTATTTGATCAAACATTAATTTACGTAAATCGCGTATAACATTACGTGCCACAATATTCATGAAGTACGTGGATATAAATCCTGAAATCATGCGCACAGAAAAAATTACAATAACAAAAATAGGTAACCAGGTAATAATCGTAGGATCTTGTTTAACAAAACCATCGTCAAGTAGTGGTTTCATTAAATAAGCGAATGCTGCATCTGTAACAGAATATACCGCCATCCCGAAAGCTGAAAAAATAAATATTGCCCAGTATGGAGCGACGTGCGATAAAAGTCGTCGATATATTTTTATACCACTTTGAGGATTTTTATCACGGGTTTTGGTCATTATTATTCTGGATCTGTTGCCTGTTTAGTTGCAAAGGTCATATTTGACAATCCTAGTTGTCTAACTGCATCCATTGTTTTAATTATAAACTGGTAAGGCGTGCTCTTGTCAGCACTAATGACAACCTGAGGATCTTTATGTCCTTTAGCCGTTAATTGTAGTGCGTGTTTTAAAGTTCGAATTTTTGAATTTACCAGCCGCTTATCATTTATGAATATTCTACCCTGTTGATCAAGGCTTATTTCAATGATAAATGTTTTATGCTCGGTTACTTTACCGGAAGACTCAGGTAAATCAATCGATAGTTCAGAACTCTTATTAAATGTTGTTGATACCATAAAAAATATCAACAATAAAAACACCACATCTATTAATGGTGTTAAATTTAAGTCAGGTTCCTCAAGGGACTTTTGACGAAACATCATAATAAAAACCTGCTATTTTTTTTCTTTCTCACGATCACCATGCATTACATCAACAATTTTTAATGCTTCTTCTTCCATGGTAATAACCAGTTCATCTACTTTACCTTTAAAATAGCGGTAAAAAATTAAACTTGGAATCGCAACCGTTAGTCCGGTCGCTGTCGTTATAAGTGCTTCTGAGATACCACCAGCGAGCACCGTTGGGTTGCCTACACCTTGAGTAGTGATTGCAGCAAAAACTTTGATCATACCTATAACCGTACCAAGCAAACCTAATAATGGTGTTATCGAGGCGATGGTTCCTAGTGTATTTAAAAACCTGTCTAGTTCTGGAACAACTTGTCGCCCTGTTTCTTCGACACTTTGCTTCATGATTTCACGTGGATGATGTCGATTAAGCAGACCTGCCGCTAAAATTACACCAAGTGGAGAACTTTTACGTAGAGCTTCAATATGCTGATTATCTAAGGTCTTATTTTTGTACCACTGCCAAATTTGGCCAACCAAATTTTTAGGGGCAATTTTTTTACGCTGCAGTGCCCAAAATCGTTCACATATAATTGCAAATGCAATTACCGAGCTAAGTAATAACGGGATCATTAACCACCCGCCAGCTTTAATCATATCAAACACATTAACACCATTTATAAGTTATTGATTTTTATTATATATTTTAGCTTATTGGGTATACCAATAAATTGCGATAGCTTAATTATTAAGCGATATATTCGCAAGAGTAAATTCTAATTATGCCAGAATCGGCGATGAGATACTCTATATAGTTCCGGTTTTTTAATCTTTGATGGGTTTAAATTGAATGTTATTGCACCAGATTCACTAGTTGAAAATTCAGTCACACCCAATTGGCGATAGCGTCGAGAGACTTGTGCAGATGGAAAATGATAGCGGTTTCGGTAACCAACTGGGTATAAAACATAATCAGGATCAATTTTTTTAATAAATAACTCAGTAGATGATGTTTTACTACCATGATGAGGTGCGATAATAATATTGGCCTTAATATCCTGCTCTAAATTATTTTCAATTTCTAATTCAGCTTCTGCTTCAATATCACCAGTAAGTAAAACCGAATTTTGATTTGTTGATATCTTTAAAACACAAGAAGCATTATTCGCTTTTAATTCAGAAGTGGCTTGTGGATGGATCATTTTAAAATAGACACCATCCCATTGCCACTGATTATCACTACTACAATAATCAATTAAAATTGAATTTTTCGATATTTTTTTTAATGTGATTTTAGATTTCACTTTAACAGGAACACTCGTTAAAATTTTGTCTACTGCAATAGATTCGACAACGGATTTTATGCCCCCAATATGATCATTGTCGCCATGGCTGATTACCACCATATCAGCTTTAGTTAGTCCTTTGGATTTTAAAAAAGGAACAACAACTGTTTTTCCGGTATTAAATGATTCACTGTAACGAGGGCCGGTATCATATATTAAAGTATGTCGCTGTGTTTGAACTACCACAGACAAACCTTGACCGACATCCAATAATGTTACATTAGCTGTTCCAAACTCTGGTGATTGAGATTTGCTAAAAAACACCGGTATAAAAAACATTGGAGTCAAATATTTAGCCGGAAATTTACGCGGCATAAACAAAAGTGCAATCCCAATAAATGAAAAAATGAAAGCTGATACTGGCAGATAATTTATTTCGATAGTTGAAAAATTTAGTGCCGCTAAATATTCAAGAAAGTACCAAATTTTATCTATTACAAATATTACAATATTAAACAATAATTCACTTAACAGTGGAAATTTTAATAAAAAACAACCAGCAAGAAAAATTATCGGTACAATAATAAAACTAAAGACAGGAACAATCACAAAATTAGCGATTGGTGAAATAATTGAGGATTCTTTAAAGAATAATAAAACAAATGGCATTAAACCGATAGCAATAACTAATTGGATTAAACTCCAACTATATAAGCTTGAAATTGTTTTATTTGTTTTTAATTGTGGCGCATTAGAGAAGTACAGTATTATGCCTACCGCAAAAAATGATAGCCAAAACCCGGGGTTCATTACTGCAAATGGAGAAAGTATAAGCACCAGTAGTAATGCAATTGCTAAAGTTTTCCAACTTTGAGCCCTTACATCAAATAAGATCGACAACATAATAACACACAGCATTATTAATGCACGTTGTGTTGGTAGTGAAAATCCTGCCATTGCGGAATATAATACAGCAGAAATAATTGCAAATAGCGCTGCAATTTTTGGTGATGGTATAATTTCAACTCCGGTGCTATAAAAACCCCATAACCATCGTGTTATAAAAAATACCAGACCCGCAATTAGGCCAATATGCAAACCGGATATAGCAATTAAGTGACTAGTCCCGGTTTTTCTAAATACTGTCCATTGTGCATCGCTTAATCCACTTTTATCTCCTATTAACAGCGCTAGTATTATTGGTCGATAATTCGAATCAAGCATATTTTCGATTTTTTGTTTAATTTCATAGCGAGCACGTGTAAACGAAAAAATGGATTGATTTGATTGCAGTAAAATATTTAAGTGACTGCTTCGCACATAACCTTTTGCATCAATTTTATTTTGAAACATCCATGCTTCATAATCGAAACCACCGGGATTTTGATAACTAAACGGTTTTTTTAATCGGACGATTAATTGCCATTGATCATCAGGAATTAATTTTGGAGTCTTACCATACCAGTTAAGATTTATCTTTTTTGGAGATGTGTATTTTCTTTCATTATAAATGACTGATTGAACAGAAAACTCAAACTTGATACGTCGATTTATTTTTTCGGGAATACTTGAAATAACCCCCGTAATTAAAATATCTTCACCCTCTAACTCTGGTACAATTTTATTTGCCAATGAGTTATGTGCAGCAACTGTTGCCCAAATAAATCCAGCAAAAAACCAGAATATTAAAGTTATGTACGGTTTTCGAAAAAGCAGTAAGGGTGTTACTAATAAGAAAGAATAACTTATTGCTACTGGGAGTAATTGACTTTGGAAACTAAGTGTAATTATCCCTGCTAAAAATGCAATTGTCCTTATAAACAAGTCTCAGGCTCCGCTGAAATTTATGATATAATCAATTATTTACGTTAAAATAAATAACTATGGTTAAAAAATACATTAAAAAATACATTCCGGATCACGGCAAAATAAAATCCAATCCTCAATTAAACCGCGTTTTTGGTCGATTATTGCATGATCCCAATCTTTTGCATTTAAATCGTCACTCTGTTACTGGAGCTACGTTTATCGGATTATTTATGGCATTTATGCCCATGCCTTTTCAAATGATTCCAGCTGCTGCTTTTGCAATATATTTTCGCGTAAACCTACCTATATCTATCGCTTTAGTCTGGATTAGCAATCCAATTACCATGCCGCCACTGTTTTATTTTTGTTATCTCGTTGGAACCTGGATGTTAGGTACAACATTAATCGATATTGAATTTAATTTATCCATTGAATGGCTATCAACGCGATTAATTGAAATATGGGAGCCTTTTTTATTGGGTTGCTTTACAGTTGCTCTAGTTTCTGCAATTATTGGTACTGTCGGTATCCGATTATTATGGCGATTACATATTGTTAAAAATTTGAAACAACGTAAATTAAAACGTAAGTCAAAACACGAAAACTCGACTCATTAATCAGGTGTTGATAACACTCCGTCTTGCAAATGCAATACTCTATCCATTTTATTTGCTAATACCGTGTCATGTGTAACGACAATATAACTTGTATTAAATTCTCTATTTAACTCCATCATTAATTCATATATTTTAGTTGCTGTACTGGCATCTAAATTTCCAGTTGGTTCATCGGCTAGTACACACTTTGGTCTTGTAACTAAAGCTCGTGCTATTGCAGCCCGCTGGCGTTCACCACCGGATAATTCAGATGGCTTATGAAGTAGTCGTTGCGACAGACCTACATGAGACAGTATTTCAGTTGCTTGAATTTGTGCTTCTTTAATTGCTGTACCTCGAATTAATAATGGCATAGCAACGTTTTCAAGTGCATTAAATTCTGGTAATAAATGATGAAACTGATACACAAAACCAAGTGATGAATTTCTTAATCTACCACGCTCAGTATCTGATAATTTTGCCATGTCTTTACCATCAACCAATACCGATCCCTGAGTCGGCATATCAAGGCCGCCTAATAAATGTAATAAAGTACTTTTACCTGAGCCAGATGATCCAATTATAGAGACCTGTTCTCCCGGCATGATTGATAAATTAATTTTTTTTAATACTTCAACCTTAACCGGACCGATATCGAAGTGCTTTGAAAGATCAGTGCAACTAACTATTGATTCAGATATTAATTCTGCTGCGGTATTATCATTCATATCGTAATGCATCTGCTGGTTGTGTTCGTGAAGCGCGGTAAGCTGGGTATATTGTAGAAAAAATGCATATTAGAAAAGAAACCATTCCAATTAAGCCAACATCATTCCAGTGCAAATCAGATGGCAGTTCACTAATATAATAAATTGATTTATCTAAAATCTGGATACCCAGTATTTTTTCTATCCACGGTACAACTATATCAATATTAAGCGCTAATAACACGCCACCAATTATACCCAAGGAAGTTCCCACCAAGCCAATAATTGTTCCTTGAACTATAAAAATATTAGTTACCATTTTTGGTGAAGCACCTAAAGTGCGCAAAATAGCGATATCACTTTGTTTATCTGTAACCACCATTACCAGGGTTGATAATATATTAAATGCCGCTACTGCAACGATTAAAAGTAATAATAAAAAAATCATTATTTTTTCACGTTTCACAGCTCTAAACCAGTTTGATTGATAAGTACTCCAATCACGAACCCATAAGTCGGGGAAAATAGTTTCAGCTAAACGGGCGGTAGTGTTTGGTGCTAAATACAAGTTTTCCAATTTAACCCGAACACCGGTAACTTCATTTTTCATTCTAAATAATTTTTTAGCATCAGCTAAATGTATAATAGCGATTGAGTTATCATAAAAATCATGTCCAACAGAGAAAATGCCGGCAACGGTAAATCGTTTCATTCTAGGCGACACACCGGCAGGTGTTACATTGGTACTTGGTGTCACTATGGTAACTTTTTCGCCGATACCTAAACCTAATGAGCGTGCCAGACCCTGGCCCAATATAATTTTATATTCACCAGCAACCAGGTTGTTAATATTGCCGGCAATCATTTTTTTACCAACATTGGATACAGAGGGTTCCTGTTTGGGTAAAATTCCCCTGATTCCTGCACCACGAACATAACGACCGCGAATTAACATGCCCTGAGATTGAATATATGGAGCGGCTGCCACAACTTCGGGCTGTTTTTTTACAACTGTTACCATTTTGCCAGTCACTTAACTTACCCTCATAATTACTAATTGTCATGTGTGCTACCATGTCGAGTATCCGCGCACGAACTTCTTTTTCAAAACCGTTCATCACTGATAAAACTGTAATTAATGCAGCTACGCCCAATGCAATACCAAGCATTGATGAGAATGAAATGAATGAAATGAAATGATTACGTCGTTTAGCGCGGGTATAACGCAAACCAATGTAAATAGCCAATGGACGAAACATGGTACTTAATCCTTTATGTTCTGTAATTTCAACTAATTAACGCTCAAGCTGTACAGTGTAACGTGTGATAAATTGAATATCCAGAATTTAATGCAAGCTGGTTTTGAACGGATAGATGGTTATTCTATAGCCCGGTAAACTTCAAAAATATTCGGTAATTGTTCGATTTTGATTAATATTCGGCTTAATTCATCAACATTACTAATTTCAACTGTAATTTTCATTTTTGCAGTATTATTATTTTTATCCGACTGTGTATTGACTGAAATAAGATTAATATTCTCA
>CAYOHQ010000107.1:0-9669 GCA_964403805.1 uncultured Thioalkalispiraceae bacterium
TATCAGGATATTAATCCAAACAACTCGGTTCATGTTCCGATATTAAATGGCGATATCAGTTTTTTAAATTCGATTGCTCATGTGTTACTCAAAGATCACAAAGATGTAATTGATTGGGACTTTATGAAAGCACATACCAACGGCTGGAAAGAATATATTGATGGTGTAACCAAAGATTATAGTCCCGAGCAGGTTCAGGATCGCATGGGTGGTAAAAATCACGATGTGTCACCCGAGTTGATACGAAAAGTTGCCGGTATGTTTGCCAGTGCAACCCGCAAACGTTTAGCTCGAAGTAAAGGCAAGCAGGAAGGTAAGGGCTATGGCGGTGTTATCATTATGTGGGGTATTGGTTATAACCAGCATATTCATGGACAGCACAATACCATTTCAATTATTAACCTGCTAACCATGACCGGCAATCTGGCAAAACCGGGTTGTGGACCATTCTCTATGACTGGTCAACCTAATGCCATGGGTGAACGTTTCACAGGGGGATTAACTGGACGTCTGCCTTTTAATCAACCATTAAAAAATGCAGCACATCGTAAACACATGGCAAAACATTGGGGTGTTCCCGAAAAGAATTTAATCACCGCTATGAAAGCTAAAAATCCGGGTATGGCAATCGGCATGATGGAGCGTGCGCTAAAAGGTGAAGTTAAAGCGATGTTTTTTGTTTATGCCACCCACATTGATTTACCGGATCAGGATAATTTAATTCGACCTGCATTAATGAAAACATTTAATGTCGTGCAGGAGATTTATCGGCATGCGCCTAACAACTTATATGCAGATGTTATCTTCCCTGCAGCAACCTGGGGTGAAGTGGATGGTGTTTATATTAGTTCAGAACGCCGAATAAATCGTATTGAAAAAGCGGCTGAGCCACCTCCAGGCTGTCGTCCTGATATGGACATGGTGATTGACAAAGGTAAGGAAATTGCCGTCTTGCTAGGACTCGATGCCGATAAAATTTTCCCCTGGAAACGCATGAAAGACGGTTTTTATGATGCTGAAGATATATTTAGAGATGTTGTTCTCGCATCAGAAGGAACCGATACCGATTTAACTGGCATGCTTGAAGTTGAAAAAATTGATAAAAAAGATCTATATCAACAGTTGCATGATTTACGTGGCATTCAATGGCCTGCGCCAACTTATGAGATTGCTAAAAATGGGGGTAGTAAGCGGCGCTTCATGATGCAGGAAGGTGTTTGGAAAAATAAACCCTATGGTTATTTCCGTACAAAAGACGGAAAGGTACACATGAAGTTATGTTTGCAGGATTACAGTAAGCGAAAAGAAATCACTAAAAAGCTCATGGAGTTCGGTAGTAAGGACGGTGTTTATACTATTGATAATATTGCCTTGTTGAAACAAGCACGTGACATGGGCTTAACTCCTGATTTACCCGATGAAGAAATGCGCGGTAAACTCTGGAATAATGTACCAAAAGATAAATACCCTTACTGGTTGGGTCTGGGAGTGGTATATGAACATTTTCATACTGCAAAATCCAATCGTAGTCCAACAACCCGAAGACTTGTTCCGGAAATGTATGTCGAAATGCACGTTGAGGATGCCAAAGAACTGGGTATTAAAGACGGCGACAAAGTGCGTTTGGTAACACGTCGCGGTTCGTATCAGGCTAAAGCACAGGTTGGAACAAATAGTCTGGTTAAACCTGCTCGAAATAGTGTACCGCGTGGTTACATGTTTAGTCCCTGGAATTTATCGGTTGCTGATAGTGCTGATCCTAAAAAGAACAAGTGGCTGGTGAATAGTGTTTCGAGTCGAGTTTGGGATATAGTGTCAGGACAGGTCGACTTTAAAAAACTGGCTTGTCGAATTGAGAAAGTGTAATACGGGATAAGCTAAGGTATAAAATAGGGTTTTTCGTAAAACAAATGAAACGCAGACGTTTTTTAGAGTATTTAGCCAGTACCTCCATAATGGCTATGGTTAGCAGTGAGGGTTTTGCCGCGACATTTTCACCCTCACTGCGATTTTTAAGACCACCCGGCTCTAATGATGAAACCTTGTTTTTGTCGAAATGCATTCGTTGCGGAAAATGCGGTGAGAGTTGTCCTAATCGGTGTATTAAGTTTTTCAATATTGAAAACGGTATTACATCGTTAGACACACCTTACATTATTCCTCGTGAACAAGCTTGTATCTTGTGTATGAAGTGCGGTGAAGTTTGTCCGACCGGAGCGATTCCCAAAATAAAACATGAAGCCAATGCCATCATGAAGGATGTTGCGATGGGTGTGGCACGGGTTGATACTAATTTATGTTTATCCTATCAGGGCAAAACCTGTGGTGTATGCTATCGCGCTTGTCCATTACAGGACGTTGCTATCAAGGTGGGGATGCTGGAACAACCGCACGTGTTGGATAAATGCGTTGGTTGTGGTTTGTGTGAACGTTCGTGTATTCAAATTCCTCAGGCGATTCGGATTATTCCGAGGCGCCGTGCATAAATATTTTTCATGGTGTCCCTGGCGCCTTGGTGGTAAAAAAAGATAATGAAAAATAAAGCAAATCCAACCAGTAAACTACGACATTTGAATAAACTAAGATGGCTGGTATTGTCTTTAGTATTTGCAATTTTAATTATTTTGCCGTTTATCCACTTATATCAAACTTATGAAGCAGCGCATGCTTACGATTTATTAACACCAACTGAAAAAGCGATATCGGATACAGTAGAAGCATTAACATCACCCTTTGTTAAAGAACCGGAACAATTAAGTGCCATTAAAGGTAATACCTGGTCAGCAACATTTTTTGGTTTGAAATTGTCAGACCCCTTAGCGGTAGTCGGACAAATAGCCGCGAGTTTTTCATTATACTGGGCCTTCATTGTAACGGCATTGATTCCGGTTATTCTAACCCTATTATTTGGCCGAATGTATTGTGGCTGGATTTGTCCTGCAACATTTATTTATGAGCTCAACGACAATCTTGCCGCATGGTTGCGCAAAGCTGGATTACCTATTAGCCGACGAAAACTCGACAGGCGCATTAAATATGTGGTGCTAGGCGTTGGTTTAGTTCTATCAATGTATTTTGGAACGGTAATGTTTGGCTCAATATATCCTCCCGCGATAATCGGCAGAGAAATATATTATTCAATTGCACTTGGCGGTTTTGGTGCCGGAGCTGTATTCTTTTTAATGACTTTATTATTTGATTTGATGGTTACCCGGCGCGGGTTTTGTCGTTATGTTTGTCCGGGTGGTGCCTTGTATTCTATTCTAGGTCGATACCGTTTATTTCGCATTAAACGCAATGTTGCTACTTGTAATGATTGTGCAAAGTGTAACGTAGTGTGTCAATTTGGTTTAGATCCCTTACAAGATGATTTTGGAATGGAATGCAATAACTGCACAGCGTGCATTGCCGTATGCCCTACGGATGCATTGAAATTTACGGTGGCAGTTAATGATATCAGTTTTCAAGGACCGGGACATTTAGGGCATAAATACAGAAAACAAAAAGATGATGAATTTTAAAAAAATAATTTTAATATTAAGTTTATTAATAACAACAGGTAATGTGTTAGCACATCACGTATTAGGACGTCCATCGTATAGTTTGGGAGATGATTCTAATACACCACCGAGTATGCAAATTGAAACACAGTTGGGTGATTTTTATATTACCTATATGGCTTTTCCTGCTTTTCCCAAACCAGGTGATTCCGGTCGTGTCAATTTATATGTAAAGCGAATAGATAATGGTGCTACCTATGATGGTAAGGTTACTTTTAACGTGTCTGATGATAGTTTTTTTTCATCAAAAGAAGAAGTTCTAGGGGTGCAAAAAATAGATGATGGCGTTTACCGACAAGGCTTCGTGTTTAACGAAGAGGGGAATTTTTTAATTAAAGCTTTATTTGAATCGGATGGACAGCCTTATATTATCGATTTTCCACTACAAATTGGTGAACCATTTCCAATTGGTCCAATTGGAATCAGTATTTTCATCATTGCACTAGTGTTACTTTTTGTGAATATTACACAACGAAAACGCTTGGCTCGAATCAAAGCAAATCAGCATCACACAGATCAGGCGAACGAATCTGGTTCAATATGATTGATGCAATACTTGAATTTTTAAATTCTCTGGTTTATCAAACCAACGAAGGCATGGTGCATCCAGGGTTGTCTGCAAGTTGGGTTTTTGTTGTTTTAAGTTCCATGCTGTTAATCGTTGTATGGGCTTTAAAATCGTCATATTCTCAAATACAAAATTCCAGCAAATCGGGTATCAGTATTAAAAAAATTCCAGAGCTTGGTAATTTTATTCAAAAAATTATAACTCGCCCTTACTTAATTACACTATTACGTGTTTTTACCAGTGTTGTATTTCTTCTGGTCATTGCTGCTGGATTATTTGGAACACCTGTCTCTGAGCGTAATCTGGCAACAATGTTAACCTGGACATTGTGGTGGTCTGGAGTCGTGATAAGTGTTTTTTTTGTAGGCTCAGCCTGGTGTGCTATTTGCCCGTGGGATGCGATTGCAAGCTGGTTAGTGAGACGACGATTATGGCGTCGCGGTAGCATGGTGAGTAGTTTAAATTTAAAAGTACCCAAAGGTATTCGTAATATCTGGCCGGCTATTTTTATGTTTGTGGCTTTAACCTGGTTAGAGCTGGGGGTTGGTGTCACCACGAGTCCTTATGCAACGGCGCTGTTAGCATTGCTGATAGTGGTGCTGGCAACAATGTCGTTAGCAATTTATGAGCGTAAGGCATTCTGCCGTTATTTTTGTCCTGTTGGTCGAACGCTAGGTGCCTATGGTGGAATTGCACCTGTCGCGTTACGACCCATTAATCAATCTGTTTGTAGCTCATGTAAAACACTGGAGTGTTTTCATGGCACAGCGGATATTGAACCATGTCCAACACATTTAGTTATGGGCAGTTTAAAACAAAATACTTATTGCACATCGTGTGGTGCTTGTAGCCAAAGTTGTCCAACACACAATGTTAGTTGGCAAATACGGCCAGTCGGAAATGAAATAATCTATTCTTCAAGACCGCACTGGGATGAGGCCTGGTTTATTCTGGGTTTATTATCATTAACATTATTTCATGGTTTTACCATGATGCCGTACTGGGAGCAGTGGATGCAATCATTGGCTTTTGCGATAGGAGACTCCGGACGATTATTAATTAGCTTTAGTATCGGTATGGTAATTGCCATGTTAATACCAATAATTTTATACAGTGCGAGTATTTCATGGTTAAGTCGAATTACTAATGAGAAAGAATGGCGACGATTATTCTCTGCGATGGCCTTTAGTATTTTACCATTAGCATTTAGTTATCATATTGCTCATAACTTAAGTCATTTAGTGCGAGAGAGTGCCGGGTTTTGGTCGGTGGTAGCAAACCCGTTTGGAACAAACACTTTACCATTATCGATGCAAGAGATACATATGCGACACATGAATCCATTAGTTTCAGATAATATTGTTTTTGCATTACAAGCGGGATTCATTATTTTTGGATTCTGGTTAGCGTTAAAAATAGGTCGTAATCGTATAGCAAAAATTAATGACGGATTGGCAGTTCAATCCCGTTGGTTATTTTTACCAATGGTTTTATTTATAACATTTATTAGTTTTCTTAGCTTATGGTTATTAATGCAACCTATGATTATGAGGATGTAAGATGTTTCAATTAAGTAAATTTAAAATTATATTTGATCGGTTTCAAGCTGTTATCCAAAAGTATTGTAACTTGAGTAAAAATTTCCCTATTGTTGTTTTTTTTAGCGTTTTCACACTTGGAATTTTATTCTGGACTGGATTTAATGCCGCAATGGATGTCACTAATAATGAAAGATTTTGTATCTCATGCCACGAAATGGAAAACAATGTATATCAGGAATACAAAAAAACGGTTCACTATCAGAATCGAACCGGCGTTAGAGCAACCTGTCCTGACTGTCATGTTCCTAAAGACTGGATTCACAAAACATTACGAAAAATTAATGCAACTAACGAATTATTTCATAAAATAATAGGCACAATCGATACCAAAGAAAAATTCGAATCAAAACGACTACACTTAGCAGAATATGTTTGGAAAACAATGAAGGATACGGATTCACGCGAGTGCCGTAATTGCCATAGTTTTGACTATATGGCACTAAATAAGCAAAAGACAAATTCGAATAAAAAACATAAAAGTGCCCAACAACGAAACATGACTTGTATTGAATGCCATATGGGGATTGCTCATAATATAGCAAAAGATTTTGATAAAGATGGAAAATTGCATGCTGCATTTAAAGCCAATAAACGACCTTGTGGTGATTGCCATAAAAATTTAACACAGGGTGACTGGTAATATAATATGGATAGACGAGAATTTTTTAGACGAAGCATTAGTCGTGTTGCTGAAAAAACGGTTGAAAGCGTTGATAAAAAAATATCGGCTCGCGCAGTTCACTGGATTCGCCCGCCATTTGCCAAAACAGAAATAGAATTTTTACTATCGTGCACTCGATGCAGTGACTGTATTGATGCTTGTAGTTATAAAATAATTTTTCCACTGGCTGCAAAAAATGGTGCCGATGTGATGCATACTCCGGCACTCGATCTATTAAATTCTGGTTGCCATTTATGTGAAGACTGGCCCTGTGTCACAGCGTGTGAAAGCAATGCTCTGGCTTTACCTGAAATAGCAGATGAGCTAGAAAAAAATAATGTTGAGCCATCTAAAACAGTTAATCTACCAAAACTGGCTAAAGCAATTGTTAATACTGAATTATGTTTACCCTATCAGGGACCTGAGTGCGGAGCTTGTGCAACATCCTGTAAAATTGAAGGGGCTTTAGTTTGGGAGCGTGAGCGACCAAGAATAAACTCAGATTTATGTACTGGTTGTGCCATGTGTAGAGAGTTTTGCATTACTGAACCTAAAGCAATTATTATTTTTCACATTGATTATGATAAGTCTTAATCTAAATTGGTGCTCTTATCTGGTTTAGCACGATAACTTGTTCATACTATATTGTTTAATATAGTTTAACGCTTTCTTGATTTATTCTAAATTTGTAATTCACCAAAAAATTATTGTTAAATTTCTTCTGATATAATGCTATCGTACGTGTTTATTTGGTTATTAATTAGATAAAATGTTAATGTAGATTAACGTTAAAAAACATAGATCACCTATATCACAAAAATGATTAAAAACAGAATATCGATTATATTGTTGTTTGGGTATAGTAAAAATTATTTAAATTTAAATATTTAGAATTGCAATAGGGAGTCCTTATGCAAAGGAATGTAGTAAGGTCCATTCGGACCGGTTTGTTGCTTTTAATATGTAATGTCTTTTATTTTCCTTCAATTGTTAATGCTACTGATTTGGAAGTAACTGGTTATTCAACATTATTAGGTACGTATACAGACGCTAATGCTGATAATATTTATGAACATGATTATGCCGACAAGTATGTTAATTTTACCCACCAAAGTCGTGCAGGAATACAGTTTAATTCTAAGATAAATGAAGATTTTGAATTTTCATTAACATTGCTAATGGAGGGAAGTGACAATTACAAAGCGCGTGCTGATTGGTTTTATGCAACCTATGCTGCAAGTGAAGATTTGCACTTTCGGTTTGGACGATTAAAAGTTCCATTTTTTATGGTATCAAATTACATTGATATTGGACATGCTTATCCCTGGGTTACGCCTCCACAGGAAGTGTACTCTACCAATTTAATTGGTTCGGCGGATGGCATCGAGTTAGTGTATGACACCATAACCGATGGTGGCACCAATTGGTTATTTGAATTGTATATGGGCAGTAGTAAAAATGAAGATGTATTATCTCCTGCTGTTATTGATGATACAGATCCGAGTAACCCGGCATTAGGCTACAATAGTGGTGATAAAATATTTTTTGATGCGGATAATATGGTTGGTTTTGAAGCATTAGTTTCACGTGGTGGTTTCACTTTTCGTACTGGATATTATCAGGCATTAATCGATGCTAAAGATTTTAAGATTTCAGCTGAACGAAGTTCGATAGCGAGTGTTGGTGTCATTGTTGATTGGCATCATTTTGTATTGTATAGCGAATATATAGTTAGAGATTCAAGTGATAAGGTTGATGTATTATTTGCTGATCAAGCGGCAAGTTACATCACTTTTGGATACCGCTTTGGTCATGTGTTGCCCTACATTACTTCCGCAAAAATCGATGGTGGAAATCAAGAAAGTATTCATGCACTACGACAGACCTCTATTGGTGGCGGTATGCGATATGAAATTAATGACAGTACGGATGTTAAATTTGAAGTTATTAATGTAAAACCAACATCGAAACCCGGTGATATTGGTGATTATGGTTTATTTGATAATAAGGTTAATGGTGAAACAGCTAATGTATATGCGGTTTCGTTAGACATCCTTTTTTAACTAAATTTAAAAATTAAATTACAAAATGAGTATAGGAAAATTTTTTATATTAGCGATTTTGTTGCCAATGGCGACAATCTACCTCACGCTAACGTTAAAGGGACAACAAGATACTATTTTTGGATTTGGAAATGAGAGTCAACAACAATCCTTGAATTCATTAAATTTTTCGTCGTCTACAGATGATACCCCTGATACAAATTCTGAATCTGATTTTTATTACGAGGATGGTGAGTCTAGTGAAATAGTTAATGGGGAAAGTAATGTAGAAGATGATACATTTGAGTCTATTGAAGATTTAATTAAGTTTAAAAAAAATAAAGCAAATAATATTGTTAACAACCAGGACGATGTTGAACCCATTGATAAGGAAATTGCAATATTTCAAACCGACAAAAAAGATAAGGCAGAAACTAACGCAATTATTATTAATTCAAATACTATTACAAATTCTGGTAAATCTACATCAACAAAAAATATAACTAAACCGAAAGTTAATAAATCATCGGAAAATAAAACAAAGACTAAAAAAGTAAAAAGTAAAAGAGCCAAAAATAATAAGATAAAAACAAAAAATAGAAACGTTGCTAAAATTAAAAAAACCAAAGTAAAGACTAAAAATCCGTCTAAAGTAAAACAGAATAAACCAGTTAAAACTGCAAATAAAAAAGTTAAATCCAAGAAAGTTACATTTGTAATTAAAAAACCGACAAAGCAGGTTATTTTAACAAATAAAAAATCTGTCAAGAAATCGGCGCAAAAAAATAAACCTAAAGAAAGCAATTATTTTGAATCTGCTTTTGATGAAGGGAATGATATTGATGAAGAAGAAGATGTTATTTCAGCCAATGAATCAACAACACCTATTTCAGAATCAACAGAAAGTGTAAAACCGGATGAATCTCAACGATTTAGCTCAAATCCTTGCTCTGGCCGCTCTGCACGTTATATAGCAAGATGTAGAAAAAAATAAATGTTTAACAACAAAGCACTATTTTAATCGACATATTCAATTAATAGCTATATATTAGTATCTAATATCTCATATTTTTGTTGTTTTACTGCATTATCATTATGACATCTGAATTTAATATTGCTACTGTCGAAACATCCTGTAAAAATTGTTCATTATCTGAATTATGCTTACCGAGAGGTTTGAGTAATGATGAGATGGATACACTTGATACTCTGGTTGAGAAAAGAAAACCCTATAATC
>CAYOHQ010000108.1:0-9636 GCA_964403805.1 uncultured Thioalkalispiraceae bacterium
AAAATTTTCAAGGTGGGATATTACTTTATTCAGGTGGTAGTTGTTTACCATTAAACGTGGATAAATGTTTTGCAGTGCCGTTAGATTGGCTTTGGAAATAAGTTGAAAAAAATCGAATGAGTATTAATCAACCGGAACTTGGGACACAGAACATCTGCAGTATATACGACTTGGTAAAGAGCCGCGCTTGAGCTGTAAAAATTACCGCGCACATTTTTAATGAACTCGACATAACAAAGCAAGATAAACAAATAAGCAAAGCCACTCAACGTGTTGAAGTTTATGGCCCAACAGCATTTCACACCAGGGTAACAAAATTACTTGATCGCCCAACTCGGCTCGCTACTCACGGTGGTGATAGAAGGAGTGAGAAATATAATCAAGTTGGCTGACCCCTTGAAGACCCCTTGAAAGCGGCAAAGAAAGTTCATGTTATTGATTCTGGTTTATCTGCAATGTTAAACCAATTATCGACGAATGACTGGTTAACACAGAGTACTGATTTTGGCGCTTTACTTGTGAGTTTTGTAGTGCAGCAGTTAATGTGTCAGGCAGGTTGGGTAGATAATGATCAAGTTGAAGTTGACTTAGTGATTGAACAAGGTCGAAAGGTATGGGCGGTTGAGATAAAACGAGCAGCAAGCTTGCACGAAAAAGATGGTTTTGGTTTAGCCAGATTAGCATCACAAGCCGGAAAAAATTTTCAAGGTGGGATATTACTTTATTCAGGTGGTAGTTGTTTACCATTAAATGTGGATAAATGTTTTGCAGTGCCGCTAGATTGGCTTTGGAGGTAAGTTAAAAATAGTATCGGTATTAATCCGGAATAGAATTTGTCAGGTTGAAGTTAATTAAGATTGTTGTAAGCATGAATTAATAGCTTAAAATATACCAAATATTTTCGCTAGCTTAGCTTTTAGAAAATTGAAGTATAAAAAAAGCCAGTTGATTCCTCAACTGGCTTTCGTTAGAACTGTCAGATTAAACTAAGACAGCTTACTATGGCGTTCTACTTAAAGGCCCTTATAATCCCATTGTCTCAAAGAGAGACTCTTGGTATGACAACCAGCAGCATCGCAGGTACCACCATTTTTATGACCGGCATCTTTCCTTTCGCCGCCAGTTGGATAACTGACACTTCTTCGATGACAAGCTGTACATAGTTTACCAATTACATTTGCATCTCCGTGTAAACCAGTAAAATCGACTCTTCTGAATACACTTTGGTTAGTGTGACAACTATCGCATGTTGTAGCAGCTGAAATGGAACCATTATGCTGGCCACTTTTTTTACCGCCTTTTGCAGGATAGGTAACATTAGAATCATGACAGCGTGCACACTGATCTGGACTCAACGATAAATTGTGTACATCGGCTCTACTGAGTCTTGTAAATGTACTCGTACTGGTGTGACATGATGAACAATTAACATTTGTTGTAATTGCTGAATGCTTACCGGAATATTGTGATGCATTGCTGACTTGGCCGGTATGACATTTTTGGCAAACATTGGGTTTGATACCATCGTGAGCACGCATGCTTGATGGTTTGAAACTACCACCTTTATCACGCTCTCTATGGCAATTATCACAGGCTGACGACTCAGGACTATTGACCGTTGTACCATGAATCGTAGCATCACTTACTTTTTTATTGTTCATGCTACGACCTGCACCACCATTGGTATGACAGACTTTACAGGCTCCAATTTTCGTATTTCCAGCATGTTTCATTCGTGCTGGATTACCGGCATGACAATCACTACAACTGGCACTAATTATTGATGGTGAGGCCATTCCTGAGGTATGTGATTGTGGTGCTGCACCACCGCCAGAGGTATGACAACCCGATGTACCACAGCTTTGCGCAGTAAATTTACCACTATGATTACCTGTCCCGATGCCTGGGACAGGAACTTTTGATCGGCCATTCCAGGTAGTAAACCCGGTTTTATGACAACCACGACAGTCGCTAAGGTCTGTTACGTGTATTTGATGAGTAATCCTGGTCGATGATGTATACGACTGAGCCCCCGCTCTTGTTTGAGAACCATCGTGACAGGACTTACAGTTGTCTGAAACCTGTGAATGATCCATTTTTACACCAACATTAAATTTGGGTTTTGAATTGTCATGACAAGCACCACAATCCTGACCAATAACGGGTATATGCGTAGCAGGTTTAGCTACTCTCGAAGCTTGACCACCAGGTGTATGGCATTTTACGCAATTAGTATCTTCTGGGCTATGAACATAACCTTTAGCAGGCTTCCAGGCACGTGTTCGGTGACATTCACCGCAATCTAATTTTGAATGAACCGGTGGAGGTCCAGTAACACCTCTGGTTGTTCCATGACAGCTTTTGCAAGCACCAGATACTGCGCTGTGATCCATTCTGACTGAAGTCCAGGCGTTTTGTGTATGACAAGTATCACATTCACCGGTGGTTCTGACATGGGTACTGGACATGGTTGTGGTAGCAATCTTGCTGTTTGTACCATGGCAAGCGACGCATGTTCGTGGTGTTCCTTTAAAAATACCGCGTTTATGGCAGCTATCACACTTCGCTTTCTTTTGATGTGCACCGTCTAAAGGAAAATTAGTATTGTAATGGTCAAAATTTTTGTCCATTTTAACGGCAAAAGCCTGAGGTGCTGTTAATGCCAATACACTTAGTAATAGTGTCTGGATGAAAAATTGTGAAATAGACTGAAATCTTAAGTCTATTAGAGAACGCAGTTTACTCATCATAATTAAATTTCCCTTTGTTATTCTATGTGTTTGCGAAGCTTGATAAATGAAAAATGCCAAATTCCAATTTAAAAGAATTTTTATTGCGTTAAACAAGTAGTGGCAATCCGGCCCTAAAAACTTATTTTATGGCATGCATTTCGTCAGCTTGTATTATCTAAATTCTGGAAGGAAGGGAAAAGTAGTAGGTCACAATTCTAAAAACACTATTATTGTGCGGTTAAACAATACTCAACTATCCATGTCCTATAGGGTCTAGATTTTGTTATTATACGATTAAAACTGATTCACGTCATTAACAAACTATCTCAATTTTATAAACTTTTTCAATAGCTTACAGCACATAGGGATATTGTGAATGATATAATAATGTTATGTAAAATGAATGTTGAGTATTTTAGTCTGGAAATTAAATTTACATCGTAAAATTTTAAATGAATATTTTTTGTTTATTGGCATTTTGAAGTGAAACCCAACGATGCAAGAGCAGGTCTAAATGACCTGTCTTATATCAATAACGATTTACTTGGATAGCGTAAATAAAAACCTAGCTTATATAAATACGTTTATATATAAGACCCGGGTTGAACATCACTTCGTTAGTTTCTAATTGGTATAATGGACAACCATCAGAATCACACGTTGCCAGGCGAACATATTCAAATTTTTGTTCGTCGGTGGTAATGGTTTCATAAATCGGTTTGCCCAAGTGAGAGCCTATTGGACGGCCATAAGTACGTTTGTGCACCTCTTGTCTCCTCTTGTTTTGCATGTCGTTATCAATACTATCGGCCTGTTATCGGGATCTTTAATTAATTACATAGACCGGCAAAATAGTTATTTCGCTTAGTACTAGTATAACTATATAAACTGAGAAAGCAGTTGTATATTAAATAGACATATTATGTTTGATTTAGTGTTGAGAATGGCGACTGTGCCCAAATTGACTATTTTTTTAACTATCAGCAACGTGAAGCAGATCACGCTATGCTAACGTCATAGCTTAAAAATAAGAGCCAATAGTCAATATGTTTCAGCAAAAAAGTGGTGTTCAGCAGGCAGTGATGCTGGTTATTCTCGATGGTTATGGAGTTAACCCCAGTCGCTTGAATAATGGCGTTGCTGAAGCGAAAACTCCCAACTTTGATCACTACTTTTCACATTATCCGCATACCATTATAGAAGCATCAGGCCAGAGCGTTGGTTTGCCCGATGGCCAAATGGGAAATTCGGAAGTAGGTCACATGACCATGGGTTGTGGCACTGTATTGCGGCAGGATCTGGTGAAAATTGATGATGCCATTAATGATGGCAGTTTTAAAAAAAATACGGTTTTAGTACAGGCGGTAGAAAACGCTAAAAACGCCTCGCGTCCAATTCACTTACTCGGTTTGGTATCCGGTGGTGGTGTGCACAGCCATATTCGACATCTTTATGCATTACTGGATTTGTGTAAACGCTATCAGGTTGAACCAATTGTGCATGCAATTACCGATGGACGAGATACCGCACCACACTCATTTAAACACGATCTTAAAGATTTAAAGCAACACATTAAAAAAGCCGGTGGTCGAATTGCAACAATTTCGGGTCGTTTTTATGCCATGGATCGCGACAATCGCTGGGATAGAATTCAAAAAGCATGGCAAGCGATTGTGTTGCAACAAGGTCAGTCAGTTTTAAATTGTGAGCAAGTGATTGCAGATGCAGAACAAGAAAATCTCAGTGATGAGTTTATAAAGCCAACCGTAATTAATGGCGGGGCTAAAATGTTGCCAGATGATAATCTGATATTTTTTAATTTTAGAAAAGATCGAACCCGCCAAATTACATCGAGCTTATTCAAAAAAGAATTCAGTGAATTTGATCGCGGTGATTTTAGCCCGATTAATGTAACCTGCATGACAGAATACGATCAATGGTATGGCTTACCCTATGCATTCGAACAGGATCGTCCTGTAGTATCACTAGCAAGTTACATTAGTCGTTTGGGGTTAAAACAATTTCACTGTGCTGAAACTGAAAAATATGCTCATGTGACATTCTTTTTTAATGGTGGACAAGGCGAAGAATTTTCGAATGAAGACAGAATAATTGTGCCGTCACCCAAAGTTGAAACCTATGATCTGTGTCCTGAAATGAGTGCAAAACAAGTAGCCGATGAAACCATTAGCGCACTTAAATCAAACCAATACGCTTTCATTGTGGTTAATTTTGCCAATGGCGATATGGTTGGCCACACGGCAGTTAAACCGGCAATTATAAAAGCCATTGAAACGTTGGATAGCGAGGTTGGTCGATTACTGGATGTCGCGGTGCAAGAAAAATATTCCGTTATTTTAACAGCTGATCATGGTAATTGTGATGAAACACTCGATCCTGTAACCGGTGAGCCACATACCCAGCATACTTTATACCCGGTTCCGTGTTTAGTCATCGATAAAACGGCCTGGCAAATGGCAACCGGAAAAGGATTGAGTAATGTCGCACCCACAGTATTACAGTTAATGGGTCTTGAAAAACCGGAAGCCATGACAGCAAGTTCATTATTATTAAAGCCAATTTCGCACTGAGCCAATTTTAACTGTCTGGATTTTTTCGGGGCTATGTTCCATACTTATATTTTTTTATAATAATAACAATGTCAATTAAGAAACCAATAATCGCCATCACAGGCGGCTCGGGAGCAGGCACCACAACGGTCACCAGGGCCTTTCGTGGTATATTTCGCCGTGAAAAAATCAAGGCGTGTTTTTTAGAGGGTGATAGTTTTCGTCGCTTTAATCATTTAGAAATGGAACAACTCACGATTGAAAAACAACGACGTGGTGAAAACATAAGCCACTTCGGTCCTGAAGCCAATTTATTTGAAGAACTCGAAACACAGCTAAAATCATTTTCTGAAAGTGGCAATTGTAAAAAAAGACGTTACATTACAAAAGACAGCGATTCGAAATTGGGTCAGTTTGGCACTTTTACACAGTGGTATGATATTAAACGTGATACCGATGTTCTTGTGTACGAAGGCTTTCATGGTGGCGTTGTTGCCAATAAATGGACCCGCCGTAAAATGAGTGAATCGCATAACCCGAAGGTTCAAAAAGAACGCAGAACAGTAGCGGACAATAGCGGGGTTGATGTCGCACAATACATTGATTTGCTGATTGGCATAGTTCCTGTGGTTAATCTTGAATGGATTCAAAAAATTCATCGTGATACTAACATTCGTGGTATTTCACGTGAAAATGTCACGAATACGATTATTCAGCGTATGCAGGATTACATTCATTTTGTAGTGCCGCAATTTTCATATTCCGATATCAATTTTCAGCGAATTCCACTGGTTGATACATCCAATCCTTTTATCGCTCGAGACATTCCTAATGCCGATGAGAGCTTATACGTAATTCGGTTTAGAGAACCGAAAAACTATGACATTATTTATTTTCTGGATAAAATTTCCGGTGCTTTTTTGTCACGTCCTAATACTCTGGTCATACCCGGTGGAAAATTACAAATTGCGATGGAGATTATTTGTACACCAATGATTAAAAAATTGTGTCAAATTTCAACTCAATAATAGTGTCGTAGCTAACTAATTGAAAAATCGGTATTTTTTATAGCTTAAATTTTGCTCAGTTTGAGCTATACTGGTTATAGAAATCTCAGTCTACAGTTATAGGGATATTCACAGCATAGTTGATCTAATATGATTAATGAAAAACGTAAGAATCGCCGAATAGAATTATCCCGCCCCATTTTGATGCAAATGCAGAAAGGTCCTAATGTACCACTTAAGTGTGTTAATTTTTCAATGGACGGTGTTGGTGTCATTTCGAAAAATAAATTTAAGATGGGCAAGCGAATTATTCTAACCATTAATATTGCACAAGATGGCAAAGTACGGCTTTTAAATTTTATGGGTGAAGTTGTTTATACCAGTGAACATGAGAACGTTTATAATATTGGTTTGAAATTTTTCGATACCGAAATACCGTCTGTCTATCATTAATAATTTACTCACTCCAACCAATCTCCATTGCGGTAACTGTTCCTACCAGGGTTTGATTTAAACTACCCGGCATAACAGCGGTAGTTTCACTTAATGGAATTCTTGCCCCCATAATTTCTGCTAATTCCTGAGGATATAAAGGTTCTTTATCTGGTTTCGCGTAACCTTCCGGATAGTTTGGTTGGCCAGTTTCCAGTGTGTATTTATCGGTAGCGCCGATTGTATGTAAAAATTCGTGTGTAATAACAACATTATTTTTTTGATTATACAGTCTGCTCGAAAAGGCATTAACAATACCCAGTTTACCCTGTTTTAATCCGAGTGAATGTTCGAGTTGCTGATTCGTTGCGGGATCATGATATACCACAAATATTTTAATATCCGGTGACGGGCCGGTGAAGGTATTATGCTGGTATGCCCAATACCGAAGTTTTAAACTCCAATACATTATTTTTAAAATGTTTCCATCTTTTGGTGGTAAAGGTGGAAGGTCTAAAACTGTTGGTGCTAATTTTACTTTTAATGGCGTGTTTATTTTAATTTTAAAATAGTCAGCTTCTTCTGCCATGAATGCTTCTATTGGTGAAAATGTTTTTTCTTTGAGATAATTAATGTAGCGGTTAGTTTGTTCACTGCCATCACCATTGATAGGGTAAACCACCATCCACAAGGGGTCATCCCAGTCAGTGCTGCGTAAGTCACTTAACCAGGTAGACATCGCAACAATAAAAAGTATCATCAATAAAATGAGTATACGAAAGTATCGGAATAATTTTCTGCGAGACATAAATAAAAATCCATTAATGACAGGAGATATTGAACTATAAGCTACAGAATATAATAGTATAAATATGGTAAACTATCTTAAATGGCTGAATAATTACTCAAAATTCATTAACTCTCGATATGAAAAAAACTAAAAAGTCACTTGTTATCGTTGCTCATGGCAGTCGGCGAACTGAATCAAATGAGGAAGTGGAAATAATTGCTAAAAAACTTTCGGGTTTAGTGGCGTTCGGTTTCTCAGATATCCGTTACGGCTTTTTAGAATTAGCCGAGCCCTCCATTCCCGATGCGATTATTCAGAGTATTGAAGCCGGCGCAGATACTGTTATCATATTGCCCTATTTTTTATCAGCGGGGCGTCACGTTACTGTTGATATTCCAAACGAAGTACAAAAAGTTCAGGATCAATATCCGGACTTAACACTAATAATCTCACCGTATCTTGGTTCAGCTGACGGTTTGTTAGAAGTCATCTCGAAAATTGCATTATCTGCCGAGTCAGGTTAATGTAACATGAGTGAATATTTTTTTAGCCTGATTCTAATCGTGATGGTTTGGTATGTCGTAGACAGTATTCGGGTAAAAGAAATTGCGGTTCGTCATTGCAAGCGTTTGTGTTTATCACAGGAATTTCGTTTGCTCGATGAAACCGTCGAAAAAAATTCGACAAAACCCATGCGAGATCAATCCGGTTTACTCAAGTTATATAGAATATATTCCTTTCAATATACTCTGGACGATTTACAACGCCATCAAGGTAAAATAACCATGTTAGGACACCGGGTTGTTCGCGTAGAATTTGAGCATGATGCATACCTGCAAACTTTAAATGCCTGAATTTCAAGATTCAATTAAATCAATAACTTATCAATTCCACAAATTAAACCTTAAATATATTAATGTTAAAAACGGACATTAATTGTCGACTACACGATGAAAATCCTTGATCGATACTAGCTTTAGGATTACCGTCTATTTTCACCAAAGGTGCACTAAATTCCACCCTTTTTGTGTTGAAAAAGTTTTGTAAAGACTCGAATTCGAATCTTTATTTTAACCCTCCTCGTTAAGCATTGAACTTCTTGATTGGGAGGTTTTTTTTGTCCTGAATTTTGTTATATTCTGAAAAGCTTAATAATTATCAAGCTATTAGCCAGCATTACAAAATAAATAAAATTTACTGCTTGGAAGAATTCAATGAATGACAGTTACGATTTAGAGCTACTGATAAAATCCCATATCCCGATTATTGCAATAGAGACCAAGGAAGAAAAACGTGTTATTGAATTATTAAAAACTATTCAAAAACGTAGCAACATAGCCACTTTTAAATGGACATTAACAGAAGGTTTAAATTCAGTTTTATTAAGCTTTGAAAATGAACATGTATTCACAAAACCAGAAGACTTATTACGCCATATAAAAGCAAATGTGGACTCAGGAATTTATATTTTATCCGATTTTCATTCTTTTCTGGACGATCCACTATTAGTTCGATTATTAAAAGATATCGCACTTGATTATGAGTTTTCAAAGAAAACCATTATTTTACTTGGACATAATATTGAAGCTCCCGGAGAAATCCAAAATTATTGTGCTGACTTTGAATTAAGTTTACCCGATAGGCATGCGCGTGACAAAATAGTTAAAAAAATAGCAATGTCATGGTCCGAACAAAATGCCGGTAAAAAAGTGAAAGTCGATCCAAAAGCCTATGACATGCTACTTGATAATTTAGCAGGCTTAACAACCGCTGAAGCAAAACGTTTATCACGCAAAGCTATTTTTGATGATGGCGTTATTGATGAATCTGATTTACCCGAACTCATGAAAGCGAAATACAATTTATTAAATCACAAAGGTGTTTTGCAATATGAGTTTGATACCGAACAATTTGCAGAGGTCGGTGGTTTACGTGAATTAAAAAATTGGTTAGACATTAGAAAAGAAGCTTTTGTTAATAATGACACTACATTTGATGTCCCCAAAGGTGTACTACTGCTTGGCGTTCAGGGCTGTGGTAAAAGCCTGGCTGCCAAGGCGATAGCCGGACGTTGGAGATTACCATTATTACGACTCGACTTCGGT
>CAYOHQ010000109.1:0-9572 GCA_964403805.1 uncultured Thioalkalispiraceae bacterium
TTACAGTTGATTATTATGGTTCACAAGTACCATTAAGTCAGGTTGCAAATATATCCGTACAAGATTCCAGAACATTATCAATTTCGGTTTGGGAGAAAAATTTAATCCCGGTTGTTGAAAAAGCGATAATGAATTCAAATTTAGGGCTTAATCCCGCTACGGCAGGCGATACTATACGAATTCCATTACCACCACTAACTGAGGAACGACGAAAGGATATGATTAAAATTGTCCGGCAGGATGGTGAAGGTGGTCGGGTAGCTATTCGTAATATTCGACGGGATGCCATAAGTGATTTCAAATCTTTGTTGAAAGATAAAGACATTACAGAAGATGATGAAAGAAAGGCGCAGGATAAGGTGCAAAAACTCACTGATAAATATATATCAGAAGTTGATACGCACCTTGAGAAAAAAGAAAAAGATTTAATGGAAATTTAAACTAATTCGAACACAAATTCCAATCAATATAATCCATGGATATGGCATGACGAATATCAGCCACACAGATAATAGCAACAAAAGTGTTCATGGTGACTTCCCTAAACACATTGCAATTATAATGGACGGTAACGGTCGTTGGGCAAAGAAACGATTTTTACCTAGAGTTGCTGGCCACAAAAGTGGTGTTAAAGTTGTTCGTGATATTGTGCAGTATTGTGCAAAAAATTCAATAAAAGCATTAACTATTTTTGCCTTTTCAAGTGAAAATTGGAAACGACCAAAAAAAGAAGTTAGTTCACTAATGGAATTATTTTTTACTTCCTTAGAAAAAGAAGTGAAAGACTTGAATGAAAATAATATTTGTATGCAATTTATTGGTGATAGAACAGCATTTTCTGAAAAATTACAGCAAAAAATAACAACATCAGAAGAATTAACAAAATCAAATACAGGTCTGGTTTTATCTATTGCAGTAAATTATGGCGGGCGTTGGGATATTACCAATGCAATTAATAAAATAATTGTAGATTTAGATAGTGGTGTATTGGCAAAAGACGCAATTACTGAAGACTGTGTGGCTCGATACATGAGTTTGGATGATTTACCTGAGCCAGATTTGTTCATCAGAACGGGTGGCGAAGAACGGATCAGTAATTTTTTATTGTGGCAATTGGCTTACACTGAATTGTATTTTACAGAGACGCTTTGGCCAGATTTTAGTGAAAGTGAAATTGAAAAAGCGATACAGAATTATATGAAGAGACAACGACGGTTTGGACATACTGGCGAGCAGGTAGATCAAATTAAAAATGCTTAAATTGCGAGTTTTGACAGCTGTAATATTAATACCACTAGTCTTATTGGCTATGTTTGAGTTGTCTAATACCAATTTCACTATATTACTTGGCGGGATATTTATATTAGCTTCCTGGGAATGGGCAAGATTAATCGGCTTAAAAACAATATTGAGTCAGGCAATTTATATTTCATTCATTATTATAATGATGTTTGCATCACTCGAATTCGTAGTACCTAATTATAATTTATTGCTGTTGATTTTAGGTTTGGCCTTTATTGTCTGGTTAATGATGTTTTATTATGTTTTAGGTTATGCAGGAATGACATACCCAAAACTTAGTTTTAAGGTGCGACATGGCTTAATGGGTATTTTAATTATTATAATCCCGTTTATTGCAATTGCGGTATTGCATAATGAAGATAAATACGGACCAGGTTATTTATTAGGTCTGGTGATGTTATTGTGGGTGGCAGACAGCGCAGCATACTTCTCCGGTAAAAAATGGGGCAAAAACAAACTAGCTATGCGTGTTAGTCCAGGAAAATCATGGGAAGGGGTATGGGGCGCACTTATAGCCAGCTCTATATACACTATATTAGTTATTCTTAGAGATGGTGGTTTTCCGACAGTGCAAGCTTTTGCAATAGTGATATTGTCTATGGCAACAGTGTTGTTTTCGATTTTGGGTGATCTGCTAGAGAGTCGTTATAAACGCGAAGCTGACAGAAAAGACAGTTCAAATATTTTACCGGGCCATGGTGGTATACTGGATAGAATTGATAGTTTAACTGCTGCAGCACCAATATTTTTACTGTGTTTAATGGTAATGGGTATTCCTGAATGAATTCTGAAAATTCAAATACAAAAGAAGGGATTTCAATTTTAGGTTCAACAGGTTCTATTGGTGTAAGTACTCTTGAAGTTATTCGCATTAATAAGGATAAATACCAGGTTGTAGCACTTACTGCAAATAGTCAGGTTGATCGTTTTTTTGATCAATGTATTGAATTTAAACCAAAGTATGCTGTGATGGTTGATGTTGTTGCTGCGAATAAATTACAAGAAAAAATTAAAAGTGCTGGATTAAATACAGAAATATTAAGCGGTAGTGAATCATTAGATTTTGTTGCATCATTACCTGAAATTAAATATGTCATGGCAGCAATAGTTGGTGCTGCAGGATTGAATTCATCGTTAGCAGCAGCAAAAACAGGAAAACATATACTATTAGCAAATAAAGAGTCACTGGTAATGTCGGGTGAACTTTTTATGAACGAAATTAAAAAACATTCAGCCGTACTATTACCTGTAGATAGTGAACATAATGCTATTTTTCAGTGTATGCCACGCAATTCCGCTATAGGGTTAGATAAAGGGTTAGATAAAATTGGTGTTAATAAAATTTATTTAACTGGTTCGGGTGGTCCTTTTCGTAAAACGCCTATTAATGAATTAAATAATATTACTCCTGACCAGGCTTGTGCCCATCCTAACTGGAGTATGGGGCGTAAGATATCAGTTGACTCAGCAACGATGATGAACAAAGGTTTGGAAATAATCGAAGCAAAGTGGTTATTTCAAGCAAATTTAGATCAAATTGAAGTTATCATTCATCCACAAAGTGTCATTCATTCAATGGTGCAGTATAAAGATGGATCTGTGTTAGCACAGTTAGGCCATCCAGATATGCGAACACCAATAGCGAATGCCTTAGCCTGGCCTACTCGAATTAATTCCGGCGTCGCTGATTTGGATTTAATAACAATTTCCCGGTTAGATTTTGAGGCTCCTGATGAAAAACGATTTCCCTGTTTACGGCTGGCACGAGAATCGATGGAAACCGGCGGAACAGCTTGTGCAATATTGAATGCAGCAAATGAAGTAGCAGTAGATGAATTTTTAAATTCGAATATTCGTTTTATCGATATTCCTAAAATTGTAGAGAATGTTTTACAATCCGCCGATATTCAGCAAGCAGATTGTATAGAAACTATTGTTGAATGTGATCTACGTGCTAGAGATAAAGCTAAAGAAATTATTAATCGAGAAATGAAGAAGGTTGGTTAATGTTTGATATTGTCAGTAATTTATTTTTTTTTATAATTGCGATAACTGTATTAATCGCATTTCATGAATTTGGTCACTTTTGGGTAGCTCAAAAACTCGGTGTGAAAGTTTTGCGATTCTCCATTGGGTTTGGGAAACCGTTATTCTCACGGCGCTTTGGAAAAGATAATATTGAATTTGTTTTAGCTGCAATTCCCTTGGGTGGCTATGTAAAAATGCTTGATGAAAGAGAATCAAGTGTTGCAGAAACTGAAATACATCGAGCATTTAACAGACAAAATGTATTTAAACGATTTGCAATTGTCTTCGCCGGGCCGGCATTTAATTTTATTTTTGCAGTGTTTGCATATTGGTTAATGTTTGTTGTGAGTGTTACCGATTTAAAACCCGTTATTGGTGAAATTCTTGCTGATTCACCGGCTCAAAAAGCAGGGCTTAAGAAAGGTTTTGAAATAGTTTCTGTCGATGGTGAAGAAACACCGGTTATCACAATTGCTATTAGTTCAATGTTACCGGCATTACTTGAACAGTCATCAATAACTGTAAAGGCAAAAAATACAAATGGAATTATTTCTGAATACCGGCTTGATTTTAGAGGAATCGATCCTGATGCAGCATTAACTAACTACTATATCGCTGTAGGAATTTTTCCGTGGCGTCCAGTAGGACCTCCTAAAGTTGTGAGGCTTTTAAAGAATAAACCGGCTATTAAAGCAGGTTTTGCCATTGGAGATATTATTCTTAAAGTAGATGGTGTTAATGTTGAGAATTCAAATAAATTAATACAATACGTTAGTTCACGTGCTGGTAAGCAGCTTAAATTTTCCGTTAAACGAGATTCAAAACAGATAGAAATAGTTGTTATACCTGCCAGTGAAAATGTTGATGGTAAGCTGGTTGGTCGAATTGGTTTAGGTCCTTCAGACACTGGTGTGTACCCCGAAGATATGAAAGTTAAGTATCAATATCCACCATTACGAGCTGTAACCGAAGCTGTAAAAAAAGTATGGATAAATACGAAACTAATGTTGAGTACATTCGGCAAAATGATAAGTGGTTCAGTTTCTATTAATAAAATTAGTGGTCCAATAACAATTGCAAAATATGCCGGTATAACAGCAAGCGCTGGTTTTTCTACATTTATCAGTTTTTTAGCGGTAGTTAGTATTAGTTTAGGTTTAATTAACTTATTTCCAATTCCAATTTTGGATGGAGGACATTTATTTTATTATTTAATTGAAATAGTAAAAGGAAGTCCTGTCTCAGAAAATTTTGAATTAATAGGGCAGAAGATAGGGATTTTGGTGTTGGCGATGTTGATGAGCGTTGCTATTTATAATGATATTTTAGGTATATTCAGGTAGTTGTAAGATAGGCATGATTAAGATTAATAAATTAGGTTTGTTTTTTTTGGGGAGTTTGTATTTTTCAAATGCGTATTCATTTGAAGAATTTAATGTGAAAGATATTCGTCTTGAAGGATTACAGCGTATTTCCTTAGGTACTGTTTTTAACTATTTACCAATAAAAGTCGGTGATAAATTTACAAGCAAGTTGAGTAGCCAAGCTATAAAGGCGCTTTACAAAACGGGGTCATTTAAAGATATCCATTTTGAAAGAGAAGGGGATATATTGGTTATATTTGTTGCTGAGCGTCCAGCAATTACTGAAATAGAGTTTGAGGGGAATGAAGAAATACAAAAAGAATCTCTTGATAATGTGTTAAAGCAAATTGGTCTGGTAAAAGGTCGTGTTTTTGATCCATCTATTTTAGAGCGCATGAAGCAAGAATTGAAGCGGCAATATTATAGCTTGGGAAAATATAGCGTTAAGGTTGACACAGAAATAACGGTGCTAGAAAGAAACCGAGTCAGCATTAAAATTAATATTGCTGAAGGTGATTCTGCAGAAATTTATGCCATAAATATCGTAGGTAATAGACGGTTTTATGATGATGTATTACTAAGCGAATTTGAATCAGCAGGAACAAGTTTTTTGGGTGGAAAAAAACAATACTCAAAACAATTATTATCCGGTGATTTGGAAAAATTAAAGTCATATTATCTTGATCGAGGTTTTATTAATTTTGCAATAAATTCAACACAAGTCTCAATATCGCCTGATAAGCAAGATATTTATATAACGATAAATATCACCGAAGGCGAAATATATACTGTTAGAGAGGTGAAATTGATCGGTGATTTGATCATTGATGAAAATGAAATGAGAATGCTAGTACCTATTGCGGTTAATGATGTCTTTTCAAGAAAGAAAACATCGACAAGCAGAAATAATATAACTGAAGAATTATCTACTTTAGGATACGCATTTTCTAATGTGAATATTATTCCTGATATTGATGAGGACTCTAAAACTGTTGCTTTAAGTTTATATGTCGATCCTGGTCGTAGAGTCTATGTTAGACGGGTTAATATTAGTGGTAATGAAAAAACAAAAGATGAAGTTGTTCGACGTGAAGTTCGCCAAATGGAAAATGGCTGGTTATCAACAGATAAAGTATCGCAATCTCGTACCAGATTAAACAGGTTAGGTTATTTCGAATCTGTAAATGTTGAAACGCCACCTGTTGCAGGAACAAGTGACCAGGTTGATGTAAATTATACTGTTTCAGAACGACCAACTGGACAGGTTACGGCTGGCCTTGGTTTTTCAGATACGCAAGGTGTTATTTTAAATTTTGGCTTATCGCAGAATAATTTTGCAGGTACTGGTAAACGTGTTGCACTTAAAGTAGATCGAAGTCAAGTTACAAGATTGTACAGCTTTAGTCTTACCAATCCATATTATACATTAGACGGTGTAAGTCGTGGTTTTACACTCTATTCAAGAGAAATCGATACTACGGAAACAACAATTACTAATTATGTAACTAACAGTATAGGTGGTAATTTAAATTACGGTATTCCTCTTGCAGAAAATCTTTTTATGAATTTCTCAGTAGGGTATGAAGATACTGAAATGATTACTGGATCCAGTACTGTTAAGTCTATTACAGATTTTACGGATATATATGGAAACAGATTTGACACTTATACTATAACAGGCTCCTGGAGATTTGATAATCGAGATCGTTCTCTGTTTGCTCGTGGCGGAAATGTAACACGGTTTACTTCTGAGCTTGCTGTTCCGCTTGGTGATCTTGAATATTATAAACTCAGCTTTGAGACAAGACACTTTTTTGCACCTTGGCCAAGATGGACAGTTATGGCAAATTTGGAGTTGGGGACCGGAGATGGGTATGGTGATACAACTATTTTACCCCCTTATAAAAATTACTTTATTGGTGGTAGTCGATCCATAAGAGGCTATGAGTCTGGTAGTGTTGGAAGTCCTAGCACTAAAGATAATAATCAACCATTTGGTGGTAGTTCCAGAATTTTGACAAATTTGGAGTTGGTATTACCGAGTGCTAATGATGATAGTGCTTCGGGTTTCAGATTTAGTTTATTCTTTGACTCAGGGTTTGTGTATGGAGATCAGGATAAGGTAAGATTAGGTGATATGAGATCGTCTTATGGTGTTTCTGCAATTTGGCTAGCGCCAATCGGAATACTACGATTCAGTTTAGCTCAAGTTATTGATGAACAACCGGGTGATGATTTACAATCATTCCAGTTTACTTTAGGGTCGGCATATTAAATGAGGAAAATGATAGTGAATTTTAATCGAATTTTTATTTTTTTATTTCTGTTTGTGTGTTCATTTGAGTTATTTGCAGCAGAACTTAAAATAGGTTTTGTTGATACATCAACTGTAATGCGAGACGCACCTCAGGCTGATTCTGCTCGAGAAAAATTGCAAAATTTATTTGCGCCTAGAGAGAAGGCAATTGCAGCAAATCAAACTAAATTATCTAAACTCGAAAAAAAATTCAGTAAGAATTCTGCGTTCGTGAGCAGGGAAGATAAGGTGAAAAAAGAAAGAGCTATTTTTATGTTACAACGTGACATAAAGAGAGCAAAACAAGAATTTAATGAAGATTTAAATATTAAACGGAATGATGAATTAACAAAATTACAAAAACTTGTATTCAAGACTATTGTGTCGTATGCCAAAGATAATAATTATGATGCAATATTAGGAGAGAGCGTATTATTTGCAAATAAAAGAGTTGATGTAACAGATGAAGTGCTAAAAATGTTACGTCAACAATATTCAAAAAATAAATAAGCAGTAATAATAAAAAACTGGAGTATCGGGTGAGTGCAAATCTTCTTGAGCTTTCAAAAATTGTTGATGGGAAAGTGGTTGGCAATAATAACTGTGTTATAAACTCAGTGGCAACTCTTACGACTGCATCTAAAGGGCAAATAAGTTTTTTATCAAATAACAAATTTAAGAGTAAATTAGCTGAAACCCAAGCTAGTGCCATTATATTAAAAGAGTATGATGAAGCTACTTTTTCTGGAAACTGTATAGTCGTCGAAGATCCACTGGTTGCATTTGCAAAAATTGCTGCACTGCTTCATCCATTATCTGCACCAAGCAATAAAATACATCTAACAGCTGTTATCCATGAGTCGGCGAAAATTGATGCTAAATGCAGTATTGGAGCAAACTGTGTGATTGAAGAAAATGCTGTAATTGGTAAAAACGTTATTATTGAATCGGGTTGTTACATTGGTAAAGATTCAAACGTTGGAGAAGAAACTCGAATTTACCCAAATGTGGTGATTAAACATGGTAGTCTAATTGGTAAACGTTGTATTATTGATTCTGGTACTATAATTGGATCAGATGGTTTCGGTAATGCAAATGAAAAAGGCCGTTGGGTAAAAATTCCCCAAATTGGTATCGTTATATTAGGTGATGATGTCCAAATTGGATCAAATACGGTGATTGATCGGGGTGCAATAGAAAATACAGTTATTGGCAATGGCGTGGTGATGGATAATCTGATACATATTGCTCATAACGTTCGAATTGGTGATAATTCCGCGATAGCTGGTTGTGTTGGGATTGCTGGCAGCTCTGTGATCGGCGAAAATTGTATGTTTGCTGGACAAGTTGGCATTTCGGGTCACATAGAAATTGCCGATAATGTTACTTTTACTGGTGCTGCAAATGTTTTTCAAAGTGTAAAAGAACCAGGTGTTTATTCATCTGGAACACCATTGGAACCTTTTAAGCAATGGCAAAAAAGTAATTTTCGATTTAAAAAATTAGATGAAATGGCTCGACAAATTAAAAATTTGGAAAAAATAATAACAGATTTAAAAAACAAGGATAATTAAATTCCGCATGTTAGATATAAACGAAATATTACAATATTTACCACATCGCTATCCATTTTTACTCATTGATAGAGTAACCGATTTTGAGACTGGAAATAAATTAATTGGTTTTAAAAATGTAACATACAATGAACCTTATTTTACAGGGCACTTTCCTCAAAAACCCATTATGCCAGGTGTCTTGATTATTGAAGCATTGGCACAAGCAACTGGAATCTTGGCATTTAAATCTTCTGACCGTAAACCAGATGATAATAAATTATATTATTTGGTTGGAATTGACAATGTTAGATTTAAGAGACCAGTAGGGCCTGGTGATCGTTTACAGTTAGAGGCATCAGTTTTGACTACTAAGCGCGGAGTTTGGAAATTTGATTGTTTAGCATCGGTTGATGGTGAGCACGTAGTCAGCGCAGAAATCATGTGTGTTGAAAAAGAAGCATAACTAGTTACTGTTTGTGAATATAAAAGTGAGATTAGTGCAGTGGGGGTAAATTGGTGAGTATCGATCGATTAGCGGTCATAGATCCAAAAGCCAATATTGATGAGTCTGTTACTATTGGACCATTTAGTGTTATTGGCCCAAATGTGACTATCGGCGAAAATAGCTGGGTAGGCCCTCATGTAGTAATTAATGGACCAACAACTATAGGCAAAAATAATAAAATATTTCAATTTTCTTCCATTGGTGAAATTCCGCAAGATAAAAAATTTCATAGCGAAGAATCTCGTTTAGAAATTGGCGATGGTAATACTATACGTGAATTCGTTACTATTAATCGTGGTACAGAAAACGGTGGAGGTATCACAAAAATTGGTAACAACAACTGGTTAATGGCCTATATACATATTGCACATGACTGTATTGTTGCTAATGATGTTATTTTTTCTAATAATGCCACACTAGCTGGTCATGTCACTGTTGGTGATGGTGCCATTTTGGGTGGGTTTACACTGGTACATCAATTTTGTGCTATTGGAAACAATGTCTTTACTGCAATGGGAAGT
>CAYOHQ010000110.1:0-9485 GCA_964403805.1 uncultured Thioalkalispiraceae bacterium
GAATGATATATAATTTGATTTAATTCATCTTCAGATAATGATAATTTGTATTCCCATAGATCACGTAAATCATTTTCTACATATGCATGATTTAATTTATAGAATTTTTTTGCTGTAAATCCAGCTTGGTAACCACCAAATAAACCCTTAAATAAATAAACTAAGCCATTTTCATTATCTGGTATATTAGCGCCATAATTTAAGCTTTCATCCAGTAAAATAGTAGTATTTGCAGCTCGACTAGAATTAAATTTTAATAACACATGACCAAAATACGACGCAGGATTACTTAAATATCCTGTTGCAAAAATCATGCTTAATGAATCAATTTGATTATTTCTACTCCATTTCTTAAATTGAACACACTCAACATTTGGCACAGTAACGCCTGACCAGTCTAGATTTTTAAGAAGCCAATTAAATCGTGCAATAAACCTGCATTGAGCATGAGAATCTGAATTATCATCTGGTTGTTTTATCAGTTCGATTAGTGTTGCTTTTATTTCTGCTTGAGGATTATATGATCCTGATGAAGAAAGAAAAAAATCGGGTGATAAAATATCACTGCTCAAGCCAGGCGGTGTAGATAAATAATCTTTTTTGTAATGAAGTAATTTATGCCAATATGGATGATTACTTAATTGCTTTGTTTCAACTTGTTGTAATAGTGATTTTAAATTTGAACCAGAAGCATTTGAATAATTTAAATTGAAAAAATAAAATATGAGAACAAGTAATACAATTATAATATTACGCAATTATAAGCCTCAATAAAGAACATATTTAGAATTCCATTCTTGAAAAACTCACTGGACGATTCCAGCGAGTAATTAAAATTCAATTCTAAATACTATATAATATTACAAAACTGTGCGTAACTACTATCAATGTTTTCGCCAACCAGATTAAAGTATTCCTCAGCCCTAACTAATTTAGTTTTAGAACTATAATCCGATTTTTGTAAGACATTATGAAACTCTATACGAATAGATTCTATAATCGCCGGATGCGAGGTTACATTACAACCCATAATATTTAACATGGCATGCATATGTTCTCCTTCACCTTTTGCAGTTTCTTCTTCTAAATTAGCATAGGTTGCTCCAACATACAGTGCCATTTGTGCTTTTTTGCTATTACAAGTTTCTTGAGATAAATATTGGATGTTGTTGCGGTTATTCCCAAATCCCATATAATATTTGATGTGGCAGCAGCCCAAGCTGTATTATCAAAAATCATGGCTCCAATGCCACAATCTACCCATAGATTTAGTTTCTTATTATTTTCTGTTTTTGCCTGAGAATTTGATTCAGTTTTAATTTCTGTTTTTGTATCTTCTGCAAAACTTAAACCCGAGATTGATACCATTAAAAATGCGATTATTGTAATTTTTAATTTAATTTTCATGAAATTTACCCTTTAAATTTGTGTTAAGCATAATTTTTACATAACATAATAACCTTATTTTTATACGAGTAAAGAAATATTTAATTTTTTGTGTTAGAACATTTAAAAATTAAGTATGGCTAATCGTTTATACAAATTAATTAATATAACTAACAATGTCAGCGCTACCAGCCAAACTGAAATGTACACCGTCATCGATTGTTTGGCTTTTTGTTTATCTAACCAGGTTCGTGGCTTAACACCTTTTAATAAAAACACCAGTTTAGACGCGAGGTTCACGCAGACAATATTAACGGCTAATAATAGACCCGCACCCATCGCTAAATCCCATAATCCAGTACCCAGCATTAAGCCCAATGTCACTGTTGGCGGTAATAGCGCAACCGATACCATTACGCCAACCAAAGCACTTGCAGTGCCTGATGTTAACGACAATACTGCGGCTGCTCCCGATGCCAAGGCTAATAAAACAACATCCAATCCAACGACGGTTCGCGCCATAATTTCACTATTCGGATTTTCGATTTGCCATAAGTAACCAATCACTACGGATATTCCAAGCGCAATTAATATACCGATGAAATTAGTTTTGAATGATTTCCAGATAAATTGTGAATCACCAATCGAGGTCGCAAACGATAAAGCGATATTGGGACCGAGTAGGGGTGCAATCACCATTGCCCCAATCACGACTGCAACATTATTTTCGAGCAAACCAATAGTCGCAACGATTGTTGAAAACACAACCATAAGTAAGTAGTTACTATTTAGTTGTGCGCCATTTTGAATGTTTTGATACAGCTCTTCACGGGTGCGAGCAATTTTTGAAGCTTGTTCGATATTTTGATCTTGCTCAGGACGTGGTAAGGTGGCCTCAACCGGTAAAATAACCACACGTGAATTCTCCGATGTTGCGATTACATTTTGAACTGCATCCAATACTGTTTGTTGTTTTTCTGGCTCGACTAGCATTCTTATAATACTGCGCTCTTCTTCATAGCCTTGAAGTGACCAGCAATCAATTATTTTCTGTTGTTCGGCGATACTTTTGATAGTATCAATGTGGCCAATGTCGGCAATGACTTCGATAAGTCGCATGCAGTGATCCTGCTCTTGTTAATTTTAAAATTTAATGATTTATCATTTCCATTAAATTTTCAAATTCTTTTTTTATTTTTTTAATGTCTATTTGTTTATTCTTTAATTGCAGCGATTTTGCTTTAGTTGTTTTTATAATTTTATACAATTCTTTTTGAACTAATTCTGCTTTGTCATCCTGTTTAAGATCTTCTAATGACGCTACAATTTCATCAAGACTCTCTACTGTTTTAATTTGATATTGTTCATATATATTCTGCACTTTTAGTATCATAATATCTACTAAATCATCACTATCAGTAGCGTCGATAATATTATTAACTTTTTTTTGCTGCATTAATTTTAATACACACTTATTAGCAGCATAATTTAATGCACGTAATGTTTCTTGTAGTTTTTCATAGGTTATTTCCTGATTAGAATCGTTTTGTGTTGGCATATTCTTGATTAATATCGAAATATTAGAATGGTTGACCATTAAATGGCCGTTCATTTGATAAAACATTCCCGATTCATTATTTTCAAGAATTACCTGTCGCTCCAGTGGTGTTACAACACCAAAATCACTAAATTCTTCAGTTGTATTACTCATTCTAATTTGAATTACTACGCGTAAACCAAGCTGGTTTGTAATGGATAAAATTTTTCTGGCTATAATTTCTGCACTTGTATAGGTATGGCAGTTTTCATAATATTGAATAACCAGATTAAGATCATTACTGTAATTTAGCGCATGAATCGCCGATTGATTTGAATCGCTTAAGCGTCGTTGTAGTTTATGTTTGTTGATATTTTGTCTGGCCAGTTCCAGATTTAAATTCACTTTTTCCCGTAGAGTATCAATTTCAAATGGTTTTAAAATATAATCTGCACCACCGGATTCATATCCGGTTAAACGCTCTGTTTCTGATGATTGCCCTGAAACAAAAATAACGGGGATATTATGTAAGTGTTCATTTTCTTTTAATTTTCTACAGGTTTCAAAACCATTCATGCCGGGTGGCATTGATACATCGAGTAAAATTAAATCCGGAATATGATCTTCAACATAGCGTAAACATTTTTCGCCAGACGCTACTAATGATACTACATGCTCATCTGATAAAACTTCTTTTATCAAAGCTTGTGTGTGTGTTTCATCATCAACTGAGAGTATTGAAAATTTTGCCATTATTGATAGTGTCTATTTTAATGCAGTGCTGAATCAGATTTGTGCAATGGAGCTAATATACTGCGATTTTGCATTGATTGTTGTAGTAAATGAAAACTGTGTTGGCTCTGGGTATCTTGCCACAATTCAAATGCCAATAACAAATCCTGGTGTTGTGATTGCTCGGTGATACTCCGTATCGCTAATAATGTATCCATGACATAAACAAAAGAATCCGATAATTGTTGATACAATTTTGCCATTCCGGCACTCACATCCTCTGCTAAATGTAGATAAGCAGTACGCCCCAAGTCTACATAATACTTAACTTTCATTTGCCGACGACGAGCACGTTGTGGAAACAAACCAGAAAACAGTAAACAATGATCACCCACTTCACGTAATCGTAACTCGCGTTCCGAACCTGAACTCTTAATGCTTTTAATGTATTCAACCGCCATAATTTTTGAATTGATATCGGCATTGGTTAAATTTCGCATTAACATAAACACCAAATAGCTTTCCAAATCTTCATTTAACGGGCTTTGTGTAATTTCCTGCGCATCCAACACTAACCGGTGCCATTGAGCAGTATTATTTTCTACTAAAATCGACGACATAGACTTGTACCTCACTATAAAGTTTAACGTCACTTGATGACCTAAACTTAAACACATTATAGTTAGTATAGCTGTATTTACCCTTTGTTTAAGTATGGTAAACTTTTTAATAATTACGATATCTTATTTAAAATCAAGCGATTAGCTAATATTTAAATAATAGCCCAAAATTACCAAAAAAATTCGCGTGATCCAGTGAACATTTAGCATTAAATTCCTGTTTACCTCACTCCAGCATGGTTATAATGCACCGTTTCAGGATTCTTCAATATTAGAAGGTACTAAATTGGTCGGAAAACGAGACAAATTCAATAAAAATCAAATGTTTGATCCATCCACATTTCAAGGTTTGATTTTTGCATTGCAAGATTTCTGGGCGCGTAACGGCTGCACCATTATGCAACCGTATGATATGGAAGTCGGCGCCGGAACTTTTCATCCTGCAACGTTTATTCGTGCTATTGGCCCTGAACCCTGGCGAACTGCATTCGTGCAACCCTCACGCCGTCCAACTGATGGTCGTTATGGTAACAACCCGAATCGCTTACAACACTATTATCAATTTCAAGTTTTACTAAAACCATCGCCTGATAATATTCAAGAATTATATTTAGAATCCTTAAGCATGTTGGGTTTTGATCCACTGGTGCATGACATTCGGTTTGTAGAAGACAACTGGGAATCACCCACTCTAGGCGCCTGGGGTTTAGGATGGGAGGTATGGTTGAATGGCATGGAAGTAACGCAGTTCACTTATTTTCAACAAGTGGGTGGATTGGAATGTCAGCCGGTTGCCGGTGAGATTACGTATGGTCTTGAACGATTAGCAATGCACATTCAAGGTGTTGAAAATTTATATGACATTATCTGGTCTAACGGACCAGACGGTATCGTAACCTATGGTGATATTTTTCATCAAAACGAAGTAGAGCAATCTACCTATAATTTTGAGCACGCCGATGTTGATTCGCTGTTTAGCTGGTTTGATGCTTGCGAAACCAGTAGTAAAAATTTAATCGAACAGGGCTTACCGTTACCGGCTTACGAGCAAGTTTTAAAAGCCTCACACACCTTTAATTTACTCGATGCACGTCACGCCATTTCAGTGACAGAGCGACAGCGTTATATTTTACGCATTCGACAATTATCGCGCGCCGTTGCTGAGCTTTATTATGCCAGCCGTGAAAAATTAGGCTTTCCGTTATTAAAGCAAGAAGTCACTAAAAAAAGTGGGGCGCTTTAATGACCAAGCAACGTGATTTACTAATCGAAATCGGTACCGAGGAATTACCGCCAAAAGCATTAGCCGCTTTATCTATAGCGTTTACTGATGGCATTGTGCTGGGTTTAAAAAATGCCAATTTAAATTTTGGTGTCGTTAAATCATTTGCAACACCACGCCGATTAGCTATTGTCATTTACGGACTTGATGAAGAACAACCCGATGAAGAACTCGAACGACGAGGACCAGCAGTAACCGCTGCATTTGATGAAGAGGGCGTGCCGACCAAAGCCGCTACCGGATTCGCAAAATCGGTTGGATTATCGGTTGATGAACTCGAAACCCTCAATACTAAAAAAGGCACCTGGCTAGTTGCGCGCACAAAATCAAAAGGCCAGGCAACATCCAGTTTACTTCCCGATATTTTATTACAAAGTCTGGACAAACTACCAACCCCGAAACGCATGCGTTGGGGTAGTGGCGATGCACAATTTGTACGTCCCGTACATCGGCTCATTATTTTATTTGGTAAAGAAATTGTTGAAGCAGAAATATTTGGCATTAAAAGTGGCAAACAAACATTTGGGCATCGTTTCCATGCGCCAAAAAATTTAAACATATCAAAACCGGATGACTACGAAAGCACGCTACTTAAAAAAGGGCGTGTTGTTGCCAATTTAGAAGATCGTAAACAATTAATTCGAAATCAACTGTTATCAATAGTGCAAGATAAAAATGTCACTGCAGTAGTGGATGAAAATTTATTAAACGAAGTAACTTCCATGGTTGAATGGCCAGCGGCAGTGATGGGTGAGTTTGAACAAAAATATTTGGACATTCCATCGGAAGCGCTGATTTTAACCATGAAATCAAATCAGAAATATTTTCATACGGTAGATTCCAATAATAAATTAACACCGTATTTTATAACCATTGCCAATATCGCCAGTAAAGATATTCAAAAAATACAACAAGGCAATGAGCGTGTTATACGTCCACGTTTAGCCGATGCCGAATTTTTCTGGCAACTGGATCAAAAGACACCGTTAAAATCACATCTCGAAAAATTAAAAACCGTGATCTTCCAAAAACAACTGGGTAGTATTTACGATAAAGTACAACGCGTTAAAAAACTGGCTGCCGCTATTTCTGGGCAATTGACAGCTCTGGATATTGACAATAACAAAGCCGATGTCGAAACTGCGGCTGAATTATGCAAATGCGACTTAATGACAGAAATGGTGATGGAATTTACCGATCTACAGGGTGTTATGGGGCGCTACTATGCTAAATTAGATAATTTCAGTGATGATATTGCAAGCTCACTGGATGACTATTACAAACCCCGATTTGCGGGTGATTCTTTACCGCAATCCATCACCGCCCAAATTCTGGCAGTTGCTGATAAAGTTGATACTCTGGTTGGTATCTTCGCGATAGGGCAAAAACCAACAGGTGATAAAGATCCATTCGCGCTACGTCGTGCCACTATTGGAATACTCCGTATTTTAATTGAATGTAATCTGCCACTGAATATCAATGACATATTAACCGCCAGTGCCAAAACCTATTCTGCTGATTTAAACGCCAGCAAAAATATAACCGAATTGCACCAATTTATGATTGACCGATTACGCGCTTATTACGCTGATCTTGGAATTGAATTTACCGTATTTGATGCTGTTGTCTCACAATTCAACTTAAGCCCATCGGATATTCATGCCCGGATTAAGGCTGTTGATTATTTCAAAAAGCGTCCTGAATCCAACAGCCTGTCTGCAGCAAACAAGCGTATTTCGAATATACTTAAAAAGGTCGATGGCATCTTACCCGATACTATTAATCCTGAAAAATTTTCGGATGATGCTGAATCGAACCTGTTCGCACATTTAGAAGTTGTTCAAAAAGACATTGAACCCTTAATGGAAAAACTGGACTACACTGCTATTCTACAAGAGCTCTCGGTATTAAAAGAACCAGTCGATGGTTTTTTTGATAACGTCATGGTGCTCGATGATGATCTGGAAATCAGAAATAATCGCTTAGCTATTTTAAATTTAATTCACCAATTATTTTTAAATGTAGCCGATATTTCTAAATTGCAGGCCAACTAATTTCATCATGTCCAACTCCGATTCATTTAAAGACATGATGCAATACGTGCAACAGTTTCATGATAAACACGATTTTAAAAATACCGGTGGTGAAGAACTAACTTATCGTACTGCACTAATGGCTGAAGAATTAGGCGAAATTTCATCCGCAGTAACCAAAGGTAAAAATAAATCTGAACTAGCCGAAGAGTGTGCTGATTTATTGATATTATTACTCGGTACTGCTATTGCAGCAGATTTCGACATGAATGATGCCTTCTGGTCAAAAATGGATACCATCATGAAACGCGAATCACGCATGGTGAATGGTCGAATTCGTGTTTCCGAATTTCGTGATGTAGATTAAAATTTTATAGATAACAAATGAAACTTATAATTCTTGATCGTGACGGTGTGATAAATCAAGATTCAGATGACTTTATCAAAAGTCCTGAAGAATTTATCCCGATACCCTGTAGTTTAGAAGCCATTACCCGACTGTGTCATGCTGATTTTAAAGTTGTAATCGCTACTAATCAATCTGGTATTGCACGAGGTTACTATAACCTGGATACCCTCAATGCCATTCATTCTAAAATGCAGCGTTTATTAGGCGTGCACGGTGGAAAAATTGATGCCATATTTTTTTGCCCACACAGCACGGATGATCATTGTGATTGCCGCAAACCCAAAGCCGGTATGTTACACGATATCGCACAACGCTATGACATCAGCTTAAGCAATATCCCTTTTATCGGTGACTCACTACGCGATATTTCAGCCGCCCGAACTGCTGGCGCATCACCCTATCTGGTAAAAACGGGTAAGGGCATGCGCAGCATCGAAACCGCAGAAAATACAGATTTAGAAGGCGTACCGATATATAATAATCTCAATGATGCCGTTAACCATATTTTAAACATTTATTAATTCACTATTTATACTCACATGCAATTTATCCGATCGCTTCTCTTCAGTATTGTAATGATTATATTAACCATTGCCGTCGCAATTGTTGGTTTTATGGTTGCCCCTTTTCCGCTGACAATACGAAATTATTTCATTCGATATTATGCATTATCTATTTTGCTAGCAATAAAATTAATCTGCGGCATTCGCCACGAAGTCATCGGTGCTGAAAATATCGGTACTGAACCCTGTGTGATAATGTCGAATCACCAATCCACTTGGGAAACGCTATCGTTACAAGCCATTTTTCCACATCTGTGTTTCGTAGCTAAAAAAGAATTGCTCTGGTTACCATTATTTGGTTGGGCATTAGCAATGCTCAAACCAATCGCAATTAATCGTAAAAGTGGCCAAAATGCAGTTCATCAAGTGGTCGATCAGGGAACTGAGCGACTAAAATCGAATATTTGGGTAGTCATTTTTCCTGAAGGAACCCGAACAGCCTATGGCACAAAAGGCCGCTATAAAAAGGGCGGCTCAATTCTGGCTCACTCCAGTGGCTTTAATGTGATACCTGTAGCGCATAATGCCGGCAAACACTGGCCACGAAAAGGTTTTCTTAAAAATCCGGGGACCATTAAAATCGTAATTGGTGAAAAAATAGTCACCGAATCGCTCACAATTGATGAAATAGCAACACAAACAGAAGATTGGATTGAATCGACCAAAGCAAAACTCGACTAGAGAATTTAAAGTTATGTTGCTATTTAGACATTTTCCCAAAATAGCCTCATAATTGAGCATATTCCCTGTTAGTAAAACTTTACAAACAGAGTTATAAACATAATCAACTCAATGATGAAATTTGATTTACTATATGGACATTGAAATTTGCGACACTCTAACTGTCATCTAATCGTGAAACATCACCCGATTTTAATTATTTTTATTTTATTAAGTAATTTTTACCTCACACAATCTGCATT
>CAYOHQ010000111.1:0-9440 GCA_964403805.1 uncultured Thioalkalispiraceae bacterium
ATTGTTACAACCATTCCAACAATGAGTCCACGAGCAACTCCGCCAAAAATAAATCCTAATAGAATTATATAATTTGGCATCGGTGATACTTGCATTTCTTCTATGTGTCTTTGAAATTTCGCACTAAAAAATGATGATACCACATTGGAATATGAATTATTAATTACCGACATTAATATAATTCCCGGTACAATATATTCCATGTAGCTATGCTCTCCTATATCACCAACTTGACTGCCGATTAAACTGCCAAATATAATAAAATATAGCGTCATGGTGATGCCGGCAGGAAGCACAGTTTGAATCCAGATTCTTAAAAATCGTAACATTTCTTTTTTTACGATTGTTTGAAAAGCAATATATTGTTCGGATAAGCGCATTGTTATTTCACCAAATTAATAAATAGTTCTTCCAGTCGATTCGATTTACTTCTCAAACTGCTCACTTCAATATTTTGTTTTGATAACCCATCAAAAAGATCATTTATACTTTGTTCTTTAGCTACATCGACTTCGAGAGTAGTATCATCAACAAGTCGAGTTTCAAAAGCTGTTATATCTGGAGCCAAAGTTAATGGCATATTAAGGTTTAATACAAAGGTTTCTTTATGTAACGTTGCCAATAAATCTTTCATGGCTTTGTTTTCAATTATTTGACCTTGATCGATTATCGCAATATTTTTACACAATTGTTCTGCTTCTTCGAGATAATGCGTTGTCAATATTATAGTGGTACCGTTATCATTCATCTCGCGAAGAAATTCCCACATTGAACGACGAATCTCAATATCAACACCGGCTGTTGGTTCGTCCAAAATTAATAATTTCGGATTGTGTATTAACGCTCGAGCGATCATTAAACGACGCTTCATACCGCCAGATAATTCTCGTGCCATGGATTTTCGTTTATCCCATAGCACCAGTTTTTTTAGATACAACTCTGTATTTTTTGTTGCTATGTCTCGGGGGATTCCATAATAACCCGCTTGATTAATTAATATCTCTTCAACAATTTCAAATTGATTAAAATTAAATTCCTGAGGTACTAAACCAATACAACTTTTTGCCGCTTCACGCTCACTATCAAGATCAAATCCCATTATTGAAACTGAACCACTGGTTTTATTAACCAGAGAACTTATCACACCAATTGCAGTTGACTTACCAGCACCATTGGGGCCAAGCAAAGCAAAAAAATCACCTTGCTCAACTTGAAAACTAATTCCTTTGAGTGCCTGAACTTTCGTTTTATAGGTTTTAGTTAGGTCGTTAATTACCAAGGCTGGAAAATCAGTCATATTAATCTACCCAAACTCTGGCATTTTGAAACATACGTAACCAGGGCGCATCTTCTAACCAATCATCAGGATGCCATGAATTTTGTACTGTACGATAAACTCGTTCAGGATGCGGCATCATTATAGTGACACGTCCATCATTACTGGTAAGGCCAGTAATACCATTGGATGAGCCGTTAGGATTTAATGGATACATTTCAGTTGTGTTTTCATTATTGTCTACATATTGCAGACAAACAGAACTATCTAAAGCCATTTGCATATTTTCCCCTGAGTTAAAATGAGCTTGCCCTTCTCCGTGAGCGACCGCAATAGGTAATACACTTCCTGCCATGCCTTTTAAAAAAATTGAATTTGATTCTTTAATTTTAACCAGGGAGAATCTTGCTTCAAATTGTTCGGATGAATTTTTTATAAAGTTTGGCCAATGTTCTGTTCCTGGAATGAGCTCTTTTAAATTAGACAACATTTGACAACCATTGCAAACACCTAAACTAAAACTGTCTTTTCTTTTAAAAAACGTCTGAAATTGTTCTTTTAGTTCATCATGAAATAATATCGATTTTGCCCAACCACCACCGGCACCCAAAACATCACCATAAGAGAAACCACCACATGCGACGAGCCCGGTGAAATCATTAAAATTAACAGCACCCGACATTACATCACTCATGTGAACATCAACACTCTCAAACCCAACGCGATCAAATGCGGATGCCATCTCAATATGTCCATTAACACCCTGCTCTCTTAGAATAACAACTCGGGGTCGGGCATTTCGGTTGATATACGGTGCTGCAATATTTTTATTTTGATCAAAACTCAGCTTAACGTGTAAGCCGTTATCATCTTTAACTTTTAATAAATCATTTGCCTGTCTCGCGCATATTTCATTATCCCGAATAGATTGCATTTTATAACTTGTTTCAGACCATGCCTGTCTTAAATCAATTAAGGATTCTTGTAATAGTGTATTACCATTTGATCGAATACTTAATTCAAAACTATCATTTAATTTACCGATTACCGAATGCGGTAATTTTGAAGCTGCTAAAATTGTTTTAATCTTATTTAAATCCGAATTTAATACTTGAACAACACAGCCCAGTTCTTCATTAAATAAAATTGAAAGACTATCTCCAGACAAACTACTTAAATCAAGATTAATACCGACATGCCCGGCAAATGCCATTTCGGTTAATGTTGCTAATAAACCACCATCAGATTTATCGTGATAAGCGAGTAGAAGATCCTGATTATTTAATTTCTGTATAATGTCAAAAAATATCTTTAATGTTTTGGGTGAATCTAAATCTGCTGAGACAGCACCAATTTTATTATAAACCTGAGCCAAACAAGACGCACCCAGTCTGTTTTGCCCATCACCCAGATCAATTAAAATTAAACTGCTGTCACCTTTATCGGTTCGTAACTGTGGTGTTAATGTTTTACGAACATCACCGACACGTGAAAAAGCCGTAATAATTAACGACAATGGTGCCGTAACACTTTTAGATTCATCATTTTCCTGCCATACCGTTTTCATAGACATGGAGTCTTTACCAACCGGTATCGTAATTTTTAACTCAGGACATAATTCCATGCCGACTGCTCGCACTGCATCAAACAAACCACTGTCTTCACCCGGATGCCCTGCTGGTGCCATCCAGTTAGCTGATAACACAATATCACTAATCGAGTTAATATTCGATGCAGCTATATTCGTGATCGCCTCTGCAACTGCTAAACGAGCCGAAGCTGTATGATTAATTAATGCTACCGGTGTGCGTTCGCCAAGTGCCATGGCTTCACCAGTATAACCACGGTAAGTACTGCTGGTAACAGCAACATCGGCAACAGCAACTTGCCAGGGGCCAACCATTTGATCCCGGGTAACCATTCCAGTAACTGAACGATCACCGATGGTAATTAAAAATGATTTATCAGCAACCGTAGGCAATTTTAATACTCGATAGACTGCCTGTTTAATATTAATGTCTCGAAAATTAAATTCTTGAGTATCGATGGCAACACGTTGAACATCTCTTAGCATTTTTGGTGGCTTGCCCAATAACACGTCCATTGGAATATCAATTGGGGTATTTCCAAAAAAGCTATCATTTAATACTAATTGCTTTTTAGTGGTGGCTTCACCAATGACGGCATAAGGACAACGTTCGCGTTCACAGATAGCCTGAAATGTTTTTAAGTTTTTGGCAGAGATTGCAAGAACATAGCGTTCTTGAGATTCATTGCACCATATTTCTAATGGTGACATTCCCGGTTCGTCATTTGGTATGGCTCTTAAATTAAAAATTGCACCACGGTTACAATCATTAACTAATTCGGGCATGGCATTGGACAAGCCACCCGCGCCCACATCATGAATGCTAATAATGGGGTTAAGTTCATTCATATTACAACAGTGATCAATAACTTCCTGAGCACGTCTTTCCATTTCTGGATTACCACGTTGCACTGAAGCGAAATCCAAATTTTCATGGCTTTGTCCGGTATGCATGCTCGATGCGGCACCACCACCCAAGCCAATTAACATCGCAGGGCCGCCAATAACGACTAGTAGAGCTTCTGCCGGAATTTGATTTTTTTCGATATTCGGTTCACGTATATTACCTAAGCCACCAGCGAGCATTATTGGTTTATGATAACCACGAACTTCTTCGCCGCTTGCTCCCGGAACTTTTTGCTCATAAGTTCTAAAATAACCGCAGATGTTTGGCCGACCAAATTCATTATTAAAAGCAGCAGCACCGATTGGACCTTCCAACATGATATTTAGTGCTGATGCAATTCGTGCAGGTTTACCGTAATCCGTTTCCCAGGCTTGTAGTGCACCAGGAATTTTTAAATTAGAAACTGAAAAACCACATAAACCCGCTTTTGGTTTTGAACCACGACCCGTAGCGCCTTCATCTCGAATTTCACCACCCGATCCAGTTGCAGCACCGGCAAATGGCGAAATTGCTGTCGGATGATTGTGCGTTTCAACTTTCATTAAAATATGCACTGGTTCCTGTTGGTAATGATAAGTTTTTGATTTGTTGTTAGGGACTAACCGTTCGGCAAGATTACCTGTCATAACCGCAGAATTATCATGATAAGCTGACAATATATTTTTAGAGCTAACTTTAAAAGTGTTCCGAATCATATTAAACAAGGATATATCCTGTTTTTGTGAATCGATTATCCAGTCCGCATTGAATATTTTATGACGACAATGTTCGGAGTTAGCTTGAGCAAACATCATTAATTCAATATCGGTAGGATTACGCCCTAATCTAATAAAATTTTCGACAAGATAATCAATTTCATCATCGGCTAGTGCTAACCCTAAAGATACATTCGCTTCGCGTAATGCTAAATGTTTTCCAGTTAAAATATCGACTGTTGTTAATTCTGATGGCATTAATTCTTTGAATAATGCATTTGCACTACTTAAATCAGATAATATACTTTCTGTCATTCGGTCATGTAGACTAGCGTGTAATTCAACCAAAACTGAATTATCATCGCCGGTATCCTGACATCCTTCGAGGCGATATATTATTCCCCGCTCAATTCGCTGGATGGAATCAAAGCCACAGTTTTTAGCAATATCAGTAGCCTTACTTGACCAGGGTGAAATAGTGCCAGGACGTGGCACAACCAGTACTTCAAGTGCATCATTTGTATGTTGTAATTCGGCTAAATCATCACTGGATTCAAGTAATGACAATAAATTTTTTAACGACTGTTCGTTTAACTTATTATTAACACTAACAAAATGAACATAGTGAGCATGAATTCCTGTTATTTCAGGTGCAAGATCCTGGCATTTTTTCAGGAGTTTTCTACTTCGAAAAGATGAGAGTGCATTACTACCACGCAGGCTTAACATATTACTGATTCCATCAAGCTAAATTAAAAATGAATAATACTGGAAGCATACCGGACTCGCCATACTAAAATGACTAAATTTCACAAATTCGGATATTGACTTTTTTATTCTAATTCGATTGCTTGATCAATAACTCATCTAACGGCTAAACCCGGTAGAGTCATGTATTGTTATCAGTTAACCATTTTTCAGCACGTAGCTTTGCACGTTCAGCTGTTTGTTGTGTTTTATTGGGTAATTTCCTATTAAGATCTAACAATAATATGTTTTTATCCGGTAAATTTTTACTTTGTTCTTTCGCAATGTAAGACCACATCAAACTCGTTTCAGTATCGCCTTTAATTCGTACATTACCTTCACCATCATATAATCCTTCTGAATAAATTTCAGCTAATTCAGAGGAAGCGTGTGGGTTTCCAATGGAGGCGGATTTTGTTAACCAACCCATCGCTTTTTTTTCATTAAATGGACGAATATTTTCTTCGTACAAATAGGAGCTGGCAAGCTCAACCATCGCTTCAGAATTTCCTTTTTTAGCCATTAGGCGGTATCGTCTAAAACGAAGATTCGGGCTGGAAATGTTGATAGTCGAATTTTTAAAATCAACAATATCCTGTTGTATTTTTTTTGATTCGTCCGACTGAAAACTACAGGATGACACTAAAGTGGCCACAAAAACTAAAAACCATTTTTGTGCAAGTGAATTAAGAACCATTTGATACCCTCCTTGTTAATGATATCTATAAAATTTATTGAGCTAAGCATAGACAACATATTTCGAATAACAAATTACATTCATATTATTTTAATGTTGTATTAATTTTGTACAAAACATAATACGAAGTTGCAATGTTACAAGTGCATTATTTTACACTATTTAAACTCGGGATTTAAATTAGATATACAGTATTTAACTAAAAGAAATATAGACTATGTCTAGAAACTGGAGAAATATATGCGAAATAAATTAAAATTAGTAGTGTAAATACAGCTTAGTGATGAGCTGCATCGGTAAGTTCTTTCATAAGCTCATTTAGCGCAGTTTCACTATTATCAACAACACAAACAATATTTCCAACACTGCATACCGACATTTTGGGCCCTCTAACAATCCATGCCCCTGGTGGTGTCCAGCCAGACATTTGAGTAAACATCGATAATTGATCAGCATTGCCTTGAATGATGCGCTTATAGTCATGAGCAAAATTGGTTAGGCCCATCATTTGTGCTTCATCCATGACTCCATAACCTTCCACAAATGCACCATCATCACGAAAAGAGCAAATAACCATAACACCATCGATTGCTAATAAGTTTCTTATCACAATAATTTCCTAAGCATTAAGAGTTGCATATGCTGCTTCGTAATCGGTTTTGTCGTTCGATATAACCACGCCAAATTCTCCATTTACAATTACAGTCCATTCAAAACCAACCAGAGAAAAACCATTAACCGGATAAAAACCTTCCATACCGGTCATTTTTTCCCAACCTCTTGCTTGCATAGTTGCTATTGCCATATTTGCAATACAAACATGGCATAATAAATCCAATATCGTTTCATTCAACTCACTGTCTGGTGCGGTTTTATGATCAACTAATTCACCACTCACTGTCATTTTAAACGCTCCTATAGCGCCATCGAGTGCCATTAACTTATCCAGATCAACCATTTTATTCTCCAATTATCTGATTTTAGCAATCATACAATTTAAATTTTTTCACCGCTTTGATCATCAACTTGATCTAACAACTTTCACATAACCAGATTTAATGATGATTCATTATTATTTAAAAAACCAAATTAATTGCCAATAACACAGACAGTAAAATTTTTACCATTAACAACCCATCCGCGTGATGGCGAACAACCACAATCTGTTCCTAAAGATTTCATCATGTTAACTTGCATGTGTACTGCCAGTGATGTTGATCGACACATGATTGATGCCATTTTTGCCATTTCATCAGTCATATCACCATCAAATGAAAACCGATCACCACGATAGGAATACTCTCCTGCGGCTAATACGCCCGGCATTTTTGCAATTGCTGAATAGAGTGACATATCTGAATTCCATATTATTTTTCAATGTTATTAATAACGATAGTGGGCAGTAATTGCAAGGCTTCAATACTTATTGCATGATTTTATTTTTTTATAATAAAAAGATACAAAGAAATTACACAGATAACTTTATTATAAATTGAATTTTCATTACTATTACTGTTTTATAATAATGTTTAAAGCAAATGACTTCTTCTGCCAGATCATCCAATTTCCTGTTGTTTCGCCGACTTGCATCCATGAGTTATGATGGTTTATTACTAATTGCGATGTTATTTGTTGCAACGGGTATTGCAACGGCAGTTACCGGCGGTGAATCTATCTCAGCTGGAAACCCACTCTTTACAACCTATTTGTTTATTGTCTGTTATCTATTTTTCGCCTGGTTTTGGACTCACGGTGGTCAAACACTCGGGATGCGCGCCTGGAAAATTCGCCTACAACGATCCGATGGAAGTTCTATTACATTATGGCAATCGTTATTACGTTTTATTACCGGATTACCAGCATGGTTATGTATTTTACTCGGTATTGTTAAAATTATATTACCGGAAGCACCCGATATTGGCCCACCAATGAGTTGGTTATTCTCAATGCCTAAGGGCTTACTACTCGCAATAGGCATAGTGTGGCTGGCTCTGGATAACCAGTTTTTTCTCTGGCGTGACAAATTTACCGAATCCAGTATTGTGCAAGTGGATTCATAAAATTGGAACTAATGTTGTCTATACTCATCTAACAATTAACATTTTACAGATTTATGCAGGAGACACTTTGGCGTGTTTAAAAAATTAAGTATATTAACTTCAGTCCTTTTTTTTATTCTAATCAATTCATCATTTTTGTTTGCTGAAGAAAAAGCCGTTTTTGATGGTGCAAAACCAACAGAGTATCCTGATTGGTTTAAAGAAGGATTTTTAAACCTGAATGAAGATGTGGCTGAAGCCGCTGAAAAAAATAAACGTTTAATGTTAATTTTTCATCAACCCGGTTGTCCTTATTGTAATGCTTTGGTTGAACGTAATCTGGCTCAAAAAGACATTGAACAAAAAGTGCGTAAAAACTTTGATGTCATTTCGATAAATATGTGGGGTGATAGAGAAATTGTAAACATTGGTAACCAGACATACACTGAAAAAAGTTTTGCCGATGCACTGAAAGTACAATTTACACCAACCATTCTTTTTTTTAACGAACAGGGAAAAGTAATTTTACGCTTAAATGGATATTTACCACCTGATCGGTTTAAAATTGCAATTGACTGGGTAGCAGACAAACATGAGAATAAAATTGCTTACCGTGATTTTATCAAAAAAAATAAACCCGCAATCAACCCAAGCAACTTCAGTGATTTAATTAATGAGCCGTACTTTCTAAAAGCGCCATTTAATTTATCAAAATTAAAAAATACTAAGAACAATAAACCATACGCACTATTTTTTGAACAAAAAGATTGCCCCAATTGCCAAATACTCCATAACAAAGTGTTATCTGAAAAATCAACTCAAGACATTATTAAACAATTTTCAGTCATCCAACTGGATATGTGGGCAGAAACACCTATCATTGATGATTCAGGAACAAAAACCACAGCAAAACAACTCGCAAAAAAATATGACGTTAAATACGCCCCGACGATTATCGTGTTTAATTCAAAAGGAACTGAGGTAATACGATCAGAAGCATTTTTTAAAACATTCCACACTCAGGGAATTTTTCATTATGTTCTAAGTGAAAGTTATAAAAAGCAGCCTAATTTTCAGCGCTATTTATCTAAAAGAGCCGAACATTTTGTTGAATCAGGAGTTAACGTCGATATTTGGGGTTATCGAGGCGATTCATTACCTAAATACAAATAATTCTTTTATCGATTTCGATGTAACACCCAAACCGATCCCATAATAATAAGGATTGAAGGTGTAAATGCACTAAAAATTGGATGAATATTATTTGCGATACTAGCTGACCCAACCAGTCTGTTACCAATAAAGAATGCCACTCCAATTAAAAAACCGATAACAATTCTTTTACCTGTGCTAGCGCCCCTACCTAAACCAAAGATTAGGGGAATAGCCAACATCACCATTGCAAAGATCGATAACGGAATGGCTATTTTATTCCAAAATGACAATTCGTATTGCAAGGAGTTTAAACCGTTTGATTTTAAATATTTAATG